>JBPEXA010000569.1:0-1800 GCA_052032135.1 Thermoanaerobaculia bacterium
GGTGGTCCCCGACTTGGACGAGGCGATGTGGAGGGTGCGCGCGGGATCGAACGCCTCGAGGTGCGCGCCGACGGCTCCCGGGTGGCTGCTGTCGAGAACGGTCACCGGCAGCCCGTCGCCGCCGAGAAGATCGGCGAGCACCTCGGCGCCGAGACTCGAACCGCCCATCCCGAAGAGCAGGACGTCGTCGAAGTCGCCGGCCGCCGCGTCGGCGAGCTCGGTGAGCTGCGGGAGGCGTTCCGCCATCCGTTCCGGGAGACCGAGCCAGCCGAGCCAGTCGGCGGCCTCGCGCTCGGGCCACAGTGCCGGATCGCGGGCCAGCAGCCGGCGGGCGAACTCCGCCTCCCGCAGGCGGTCGAGCTGTTGCCGGAACCCGCGGTCGAGGTCGCCGGCGTCGAGAGCCTGCGATGCGCTCGCGCTCATGCAGCGACCAGCGCGTCGCGCTTGGATCGCAGACTGGCCAGCAAGCTGTCGAAGGGGCGCACGAACGCCTCGACGCCCTCGCGCTGCAGCGCCTCGGTCACCGCCCCGAGGTCGATGCCGTGGCGGTCGAGCGCCGCCAGACGCTCGAAGGCGAGATCGACCTCTTCGAGGAGGCTGAGGCGGGCGACCCCGTGATCGCGGAACGCCTCGAGGGTGGCGGGCGGGATGGTGTTCACCGTCTCCGGCCCGATCAGCTCCTCGACGTAGAGCACGTCGCGGTAGGCGGGATTCTTGGTGCTGGTGCTCGCCCACAGCACCCGCTGTGGCCGGGCTCCCCTGTCGCGGAGGCCGGCGAAGGTCTCGCCTTCGAACAGCTCCCGGTAACGGGCGTAGGCCGCCTTCGAGTTGGCGATGCCGATCGTCCCCAGCAGCTCGTCGGCCCCCGCCGCCTCGAGCAGCGGGTCGATCTTGCTGTCGACGCGGCTGACGAAGAACGACGCCACCGAGGCGACGCGCGACGGGTCGTCCAGCCGCTCGATCGCCCGCAGGTACGCCTGCGCCACCGCCTCGTAGTGGGCGAGCGAGAACATCAGGGTGATGTTGACGTTGATGCCGTCCGCGAGCAGCCGTTCGATCGCCGGGATCCCCTCCTCGGTCGCCGGCACCTTGATCATCAGGTTGGGGCGCTCGACCCATCTCCACAACCGCCGCGCCTCGTCGATGGTCGCTTCGGTGTCGCGAGCGAGGTGCGGCGACACTTCGAGGCTGACGAAGCCGTCGGCGCCACCCGTCGACTCGTAGACCGGCTGCAGCACCTCCGCCGCCCGCTGGATGTCCTGCACCGCCAGCTCCTCGTAGAGCTGGCGCACGGGAGCGTCGGGATCGACCTCGAGCGTCGACCGCAGCGCCGCGTCGTAGAGCTCGCTCTCCGCGATCGCCTGGTGGAAGATCGCCGGATTGCTGGTGACGCCGCTCACCCCGTCGTCCCGCACCATCGCCTGCAGGCCGCCGTCGTTGAGCAGATCTCTGCGGATGTAGTCGAGCCAGACCGCTTGCCCCAGCTCGCGCAGCTGCAACAGTCGATTCATCACACCTCCCGTAGGACCGGCGCCATCCTACTGCAGGGTGAGCGTCGCTTCCTCCCCCGCACGCATCGCCGTCGCGGCCTGCGGCTCGTCGGGATCGCGGGTCGAGGCGCTGCCGTCGCGATCGAGTCGAGCCGACACCGTGCCGGCCTCGGGCAGCGGTCGGCCGAGCATGCTGTGGCTCGAATCGAGGGTGATCGTCAGCGGAAAGCGCGGTCGCTCGATGCGGCGCACCGCCTCCGGCGGGCCGCTGTCGCCCCGCCGCAGCGAGACGAAGAGGACGCCGGCCGCC
>JBPEXA010000057.1:0-2641 GCA_052032135.1 Thermoanaerobaculia bacterium
CGACGGGCGTCGATCATCAGCTCGAGCACCTCGTCCGCCCGTGCGCCGCCGAGGTTGACGATGACGTTGCCGTGGCGCTCGCTGATCTGCGCCCCGCCCCGCCGCCGCCCCTTGAGCCCGCAGGCGTCGATCAACCGGCCCGCGTAATCGCCCTCGGGGTTCTTGAAGATCGACCCCGCGTTGGGCACCCCCGACGGCAGGCTCGCCCAGCGCTTGCGGTTGAGCTCCTCGATGCGCGCCATCGACGCTGCCGCGTCGCCGGGCGCGAGCTCGAACTCGGCACCGGTGACGATGGTGCCGGTCCCCTCGAGATTGGTCCTCCGGTAGGCCGGCTCGAGCGCCGCGGTGAGCACCCGGCGGCGCCGGCCGTCGCGGTCGACGAGGGTGGCGGCGACCAGCACGTCGCGCATCTCGGTGCCGTAGCAGCCGGCGTTCATGTACACCGCGCCGCCGACGGTCGAGGGGAAGCCGGACAGCGCCTCGAGGCCGGTCAGCCCCGCCTGGGCGGTGCGCTTCGCCACCTGGGCGAGGGGGAGCGCGGCGCCCGCCGTCACCCGCTCGCCGTCGATCTCGAAGCGCAGGAAGTCGCCGCTCAGGCGGGCGACGACCCCCGACAGACCGCGGTCGGGGAAGAGGACGTTGGAGCCGAGGCCGAGGATGACGAACGGCACGCCGTCCCGCCGGCTGAGGTCGAGGGCCTCGACCAGCGCCGCCTCGGTCTCGATCTCGGCGAAGCCGTCGACCGGGCCTCCGATGCGGAAGGTGCTGTGGCCGGCGAGCGGCTCGTCGAAGCGGACGTCGACGCCGTCGATCGTCGACCATCGATGGCGATCGAGGGTCGCCGTCCGCGGTTCGGATGCGGCCACGAGAGGTCCGGGGACTCGAATGCGTCTAGTCGAAAACGGGGGCGGAGACGAGGCGATCGCCCGACATTTGACGCTCCCGTCAGGCGGCAGCTACGATGCCGAAGCCGCACGCTGAAGTATACCGGTGCCCCCGCGGCGCCACGGAGGAACCCCATGAGCAACGCCCAGAAGGACCGTCTGAAGGAGATCGACGGTGCCCTGTCGCAGATCGAGCGTCAGTTCGGCAAGGGAGCGATCATGCGACTCGGGCAGCGCGACGCCCTGTCGATCCCGTCGATCCCGACGGGGTCGATCGCCATCGACACCGCGGTCGGAATCGGCGGTCTGCCGCGCGGCCGAGTGGTCGAGATCTACGGGCCGGAGTCGTCGGGCAAGACGACGATGGCGCTGTCGGTCGTGGCGCAGGCGCAGCGGCTCGGCGGCGTCGCCGCCTTCATCGACGCCGAGCATGCGATCGACGCCGAGTACGCGCAGAAGATCGGCGTCGACATCGACAACCTGCTGATCTCCCAGCCGGACTTCGGCGAGCAGGCGCTGGAGATCGCCGAGATGCTGGTGAGGAGCAACTCGATCGACGTCGTGGTGATCGATTCGGTGGCCGCGCTGGTGCCGCGCGCCGAGCTCGAGGGCGAGATGGGCGACAGCCACGTCGGGCTCCAGGCGCGGCTGATGTCGCAGGCGCTGCGCAAGCTGACGGCGATCGTCGCCAAGTCGAAGACCTGCCTGATCTTCATCAACCAGATCCGCGAGAAGATCGGCGTCATGTTCGGCAGTCCGGAGACGACCACCGGCGGCCGGGCGTTGAAGTTCTACTCGTCGGTGCGCATCGACATCCGCCGCATCGGCACCCTCAAGGACGGCGACGTCGTCGTCGGCTCCCGCGCCAAGGTGAAGGTGGTCAAGAACAAGGTCGCCGCCCCCTTCCGCATCGCCGAGTTCGACATCGACTACGGTGAGGGGATCTCGCGTCCCGGCGAGCTGGTCGACATGGGCGTCGACCACAAGATCGTCGGCAAGAGCGGCGCCTGGTACAACTACGGCGACGTGCGGCTCGGGCAGGGGCGCGAGAACGCCAAGCAGTTCCTGCGCGACAACCCCGATCTGGCGGACGAGATCGAGGCGGCGCTGCGCGCCGAGCTCGGTCTGCCTCCCCTGGAGCCGGTGACGGCCACGGCCGAGGCCGCGGCCGAGGCCAGCGCCGAGAACTGAGCCCCGTGGCCGCACGGCTCGCGGTCGCCGTTCGCGTCGTCCTCGTCGCGGCGGCGCTCTCGCTGCCCGCCGTCGCCGGAGCGGTGACCCTCGAGATCGAGCCGGTCGGCGCCGTCCTCGGCGGCACCCGCGTCCACCTCCAGCTGACGATCTCGGAGGCGCCGGCGGCGGTGCCGGTCGAGCTCGCGATCGACGGTCGCGCGGTCGAGCGCCTCGAGCTCGGCGACGGGGTGCACACGCTGGTGCTCGAGGAGGTCGCCCTGCCCAGCGGCCGGCACGAGCTGACGGCGACCAGCGGCGAGGCTCGCGCCGCTACCAGGCTCTCGGTCATCCCCGGCTGGCTGTCGGTCCTCCCCCCGCTGGTGGCGATCGGCCTGGCGATCGCCTTCAAGGACGTCCTCCTCTCCCTCTTCCTCGGCGTCTTCGCCGGCGCGTTGACCCTCAACGCATGGAATCCTTTCGCCGCCCTCGGGCGCACGGTCGACCAGTTCGTCGCGCCGGCGCTCACCGATCCCGGCCAGGCGAGCATCCTCGTCTTCACCCTGCTGCTCGGCGGCATGGTCGGC
>JBPEXA010000570.1:0-1542 GCA_052032135.1 Thermoanaerobaculia bacterium
GAGCTGCTGCGAGTGACCCTGCCCGACGAGCTCGAGTCGATGGCGGCGGCGCTGCGAGCCATCGGCCTCGACCGCCAGGTCGACGAACTGGAGGTGGCGATGAACCGCGCCGCCGAGCAGGCGGCGGGCGAGGCCCGAGAAGTGCTGGGGAGCGCGATCCGGCAGCTGTCGATCCCCGACGCGTTCGCCATCCTCCGCGGCGGCCCGACCGCCGCCACCGATCATCTCGAGCGCACCGAGCGGAGCGAGCTCGAGTCGCGCTTCGCCCCCATCGTCGCCCGCCGCCTCGACGAGGTCGGCCTCGCCCGCATCTACGATCGGCTCGCCGAGCGCTACAACGCGCTCCCCTTCGTCTCGACGCCTGCGGTCGACCTCGACGCCCACGTCACCGGACGGGCGCTCGACGGCCTGTTCACCGCCCTCGGGCAGGAGGAGGCTCGCATCCGCGAAGATCCGGTCGCCCGGACCACCGAACTGCTGCGGCGGGTGTTCCGCGAGGCGACGGCATGACGACGGACCGCCACTACCTCATCGTCGGCGGCACCTCCGGTATCGGCCGTGCGATCGCCGAGCGGCTGCGAGGCACCGGCGCGCAGGTGGTGACGGCGGCTCGCGGGCGCGCCGACGCGGCGCCCGACATCGAGTGGGACGCCGCCGCCGCGCCGCTCCCCGACGCCGCGCTTCCGGAGCGCCTCGATGGACTGGTCTACGCGCCGGGCACGATCAATCTCAAACCGTTCCCGAGGCTGACCGACGACGACTTCGAAGCCGACCTGGCGGTCAACCTGATGGGCGCCGTCCGCGCGATCCGCGGCACCCTCGACGCCCTCAAGGCGGCACCGAGCGCCAGCGTCGTGCTCTTCAGCACGGTCGCGGTCGGCACCGGGATGCCGTTCCACGCTTCCGTCGCCAGCGCCAAAGGGGCGGTCGAAGGCCTCACCCGCGCGCTCGCCGCCGAGCTCGCCCCCTCCATCCGCGTCAACGCCATCGCCCCCTCGCTGACCGACACCCCGCTCGCCGGACGGCTGCTCGGCGACGAGCAGCGCCGGCAGCGATCGGCCGATCGCCATCCGCTCAAGCGGGTCGGCACCGTCGACGACGTCGCCTTCCTCGCCACGGCGCTGCTCGGCGACGAACTGTCGTGGGCGACCGGCCAGGTGTTCGGGCTCGACGGCGGCCTGTCGGCGGTCCACCCCGGATGAGCGTACCGCCCTCCCCGTTCGCCTTGCAGCTGGCCGCCACCGCGGCCCTCACCGGCCTCATCTGGATGGTGCAGCTGGTGCACTATCCGCTCTTCGCCCATGCCGCCGGCGATCGCTTCCCCGAGTTTCATCGCGCCCACCAGTTCCGCATCAGCTGGCTGGTGGTGCCGCTGATGACGATCGAGGCGGCGTGCGCGAGCCTCTGGCTGTCGGCGCCCCCCGAGACGGTCGGACGGCCGCTGGCGATCGCCGGCTTCGCCCTGGTGATCGTCATCTGGCTGTCGACCGCGCTGCTCCAGATTCCCCAGCATCGCAAGCTCGGTCGCGGTTGGGACCCGGA
>JBPEXA010000571.1:0-3685 GCA_052032135.1 Thermoanaerobaculia bacterium
AGCGCCCCGAGCGGGTGCTGGCGGCGATCGAGCGCTTCCTCGCCACCCTCGACTGAATCAACCGCCGAGGCAGTAGAGGTGGTCGGCGGTCCTCAGGTAGATGCGGCCGTCGGCGATCGCCAGCGAGGCGAGCGTGTACTCGTCGATCGGGTTCTCGGCCAGCACTTCGAACTCCGCGCCGGCGGCGAGCACGGTGGTGGTGCCGCTCTCGCCGGTGGCGTAGAGCCGACCGGCGGCGACCACCGGCGAGGCGCTGTAGATGTCCTTGTGGATCCGCTGCGGCCCCCAGACGACCTCCCCCGACGCGCGGTCGAGACAGAAGGCGATGCCGCGGTCCTGGATCACGAAGACGTGCTCGTCGGTGACCACCGGCGTCGGCACGTCGGGGCCGTGATCGGTCGACCACAGCAGCGCCGGGGCGCCGTCGCCGCCGGCGTCGAGCGCCAGCATCGGCTTCACCCGCGAGGGGACGAGAAGGAACTGGTCGGCGACCACCGGCGAGGCGACGATGCGCTGGATCGGGTTGGCGGTCGGGTTGAGGCCGCCGACCCGCCACAGCTCCGTGCCGGTGGCGAGATCGTGGCCGGTGACGTAATCGGCGCCGGAGATCACCAGCTCGGTGTCGTCGGCCCGCTGCAGCAGGGTCGGGGTGGTGTAGGCGTCGGGCGCCTCCCGCGGCGCGTCGGTCGGCCGCTCGACCCGCCAGCGGGTCTCGCCGCTCTCGGCGTCGATCGCCATCACGTAGGAGGGGTCGTCGGTGTGGAAGCCGTGCAGCACCTGCACGAAGAGGGTGCCGTCGTGGAGCAGCGGCGAGGACGAGTAGCCGTGGAGGATGCCGAAGTCGCCGTAGTCGGCCTGCAGATCGCGGCGCCAGAGGCGACCCCCTTCGCCGTCGAAGGCGGTGAGGACGCCGGTGCCGGTCATCACCCACACCCGCTCGCCGTCGCTCACCGGAGACGGCGACGACATGTTCCCCTTGCGCTTGGTCTCGTCGCGATCGTCGAGCTCGCGCGTCCACCGCAGGGTGCCGGTGGCGCGGTCGACCGCCCACAGGAAGAGCTTGCCGTCATCGGCGACGTTCAGGTAGACGCGGTCGCCGGCGACGATCGGCGTCGCGCCGCTGACGCCGGGGAGCGCGAGCTTCCAGACGACGTTGGTCTCCGCGTCCCAGGTGAGGGGAACCGCCCCGTCGTCGGCGGCACCGACTCCCCGCGGCCCACGCCACTGGCTCCAGTCGGCGCCGAACCCGGTGGTGGCGAGCGCGGTGATCGCGACGGCGATCGAGATGAGGGCGACGGTCGGTCGGCGCATGGTGCGAGCCTCCTGGGAGTCCGCGACCATCCTAACGCCGCGGCCGGTATCATCGCGACATGAGCCGGTCGGCTGCATCGCGTCCGCGCTGGTGGCCGCTGATCGTGATCGCCGTCGGTTGGGCGGGTCTCCTCGCCTGGACGCAGTGGGGGGGCGAGCGCACCGGCCAGGAGCGGGTGACGCAGTCGATCGGCTTCACCGCCATCGCCCTGCTGCTCGCGGTCGCCTGGCTGCTGCTGCTGAGCCGGCTGCCGTGGCGCCGCCGCCTCTGGGGCTTCGCTGCCGTGGTGGCGGTCGGCGTCGCGCTCGGCTGGAGCCTCGAGATCCGCGGCGTCAGCGGCAACCTGCTGCCGATCCTGGAGTGGCGGTGGTCGGCCGATCGCGGCGAGGAGCGCGGCGGCGAACGCGGCGGCGAACGGGCGCTCGCCGGTCCGCTCGGCGACTACCCGCAGTTCCTCGGGCCCGGCCGCGACGCGACGCTCGACGGCCCGGTGCTGGCGCGCGACTGGAGCGAGCCGCCGCGGGAGATCTGGCGGCGGCCGGTCGGCGACGGCTGGTCGGCGTTCGCGATCGCCGGCGCGGTCGCCGTCACCCAGGAGCAGCGCGGGGACGAGGAGCTGGTGACCGCGTGGGAGCTCGCCAGCGGCCGGCGGCTGTGGGAGCACGCCGATCGCCGGCGCTACGAGACGACGATCGCCGGCGTCGGTCCTCGCGCCACGCCGACGATCGCCGACGGCACCGTCTACGCGCTCGGCGCCCTCGGCACCCTCAACGCGCTCGCCCTCGCCGACGGCACCCTCCGGTGGCAGCGCGACCTCGAGGGCGAGTACGGCGGCGCGACCCCCGACTGGGGGCGCAGCAACTCGCCGCTGGTGGTCGACGGCCTGGTGGTGGTGCCGACCGGCGGCCCACGGCAGAGCGCGCTGGTGGCGTTCGACGCCGCCACCGGCGACGAAGTGTGGCGGGCGGGCGACGACGCGATCAGCTACTCGTCGCCGGTGGTCGTCACCCTCGCCGGCCGGCGCCAGATCGTCGTCTTCCATCGCGCCTCGATCAGCGGCCACGACGTCGCCACCGGCAGCCGGCTGTGGAGCTACCCGTGGTCGTCCGCACAGCCCAACGTCGCCCTGCCGGTGCCGATCGGCGCCGACCGGCTACTGGTGTCGAGCGGCTACGGCGAGGGGAGCCAGCTGCTCGAGATCGCCCGCGCCGGCGACCGTTTCGAGGTGACGCAGGTGTGGAAGAGCCCCCGCCTGAAGGCGAAGTTCACCAACGTCGTCGAGAAGGACGGCTACATCTACGGCCTCGACGACGGGGTGCTCGTCTGCCTCGATCCGGCGACCGGCGAGCGGTGCTGGAAGCGAGGGCGCTACGGCCATGGCCAGGTGATCCTGGTCGACGATCTGCTGCTGGTGACCGCCGAGAACGGAGACGTGGTGCTGGTCGAGCCCGATCCGGAGGCCCATCGCGAGCTCGGCCGCTTCACCGCCTTCGACGACAAGACCTGGAATCCTCCGGCGCTCGCCGGCCGCTACCTGCTGGTGCGCAACCACCGCGAGGCGGCCCTCTACGAGCTGCCGTTGGCGACCGGGTGAGCGCCTCGCGCCGCTGCTAGACTGCCGCGATGTCGATGCGAAGGACGGTGGCAGGGAGACGGTGGAGGTGGGCGATCGCGGTGTGGACGGCCGTTCTGCTGCCGGCATGCGGCGACGACGGCCCCGGGGCGAGCACCGGAGAGGGTCGACCGGAGCAGCGATTCCTCAGCGTCGGCACCGCTCCGCCGGGAGGCGCCTTCTTCCCCGTCGGCGGAGCGCTCGCCGAGGTGCTGAACGAGCACGGCGCCGGTTGGCGGGTCACCGCCGAGGCGACCAAGGGGACGCAGGAGAACATCCGGCGGCTGTCGAGCGGCGAGCTCGATCTCGCGCTCGCCAACGCGGCGATCAGCTATTTCGCGGTGCGCGGTACCGAGGGGTGGGAGCGGGCCCACGACGTCCGCGCGGTGATGACGCTGGCGCCCAACGTCGCCTTCTTCGTGGCGCCGCGGGCCGCCGGTGTCGAGCGCATCGCCGATCTCGCCGGCCGGCGGGTGGTGGTCGGGCCGGCGGGCGCCGGATTCGAGTTCTTCCTGCGGCCGATCCTGGCGGCGCACGGCGTCGGCTACGACGATTTCACCCCGCTGAACGGCATCCAGACCGCCGCCGTCGATCTGCTCGCCGACGGCTCTGCGGCCGCCGCCTTCCTCGGCGGCGCCGTGCCGACCGCGTCGATCACCCAGGCGGCGAGCAGCCAGGATGTGGTGTTCGTGCCGTTCGACCCGGCGGCGCGGGAGCAGCTGATCGAGCAGTACCCGTTCTTCGCCGCGGCGGTGGTGCCG
>JBPEXA010000572.1:0-6013 GCA_052032135.1 Thermoanaerobaculia bacterium
AGATCATCCCGGCGGCCTACGAGACCGTCGAGGAGACGGTGGTCGTCGAAGAGGCGTCGACCGAGCTCGAGCTCGTCCCGGCGACCTACGAGTGGGTCGAGGAGACGGTGATGGTCAAGCCGGAGCGGACCAAGATGATCGAGGTGCCGGCGCGGTATACGACCACCACCGAGGAGATCCTCGACATGCCGGCGCACGTCGCCTGGAAGGAAGGCCGCGGGCCGATCGAGCGGATCGACAACTCGACCGGCGAGATCATGTGCCTGGTCGAGGTCCCCGCGACCTACAAGACGGTCGAGAAGCGCGTGCTCGCCGAGCCGGCGACCACCCGTGAGGAGACCCTGCCGGCCGAGTACAAGACGGTGCGCAAGCGGGTGATGACCCAGCCGCCGACCACTCGCGAGATCGCGGTGCCCGCCAAGACCGCCACGGTCAAGGTGACCAAGATGGTCCGCCCCGCCGAGGTCCGGCGCAAGCCGGTGCCGGCGGTCTACGAGACCGTCACCAGCCGCAAGAAGGTGAGCGAGGGCGAGATGGCGTGGCGCGAGGTGCTGTGCGAGACCAACACCACCCGCGAGGTGATCGCCGACCTGCAGCGGGCGCTGCAGGCCAAGGGGTTCAACCCCGGTCCGGTCGACGGCCAGCTCGGCGCTGCGACGATGAGCGCCCTGCGCTCCTTCCAGCGCGCCAACGGCATGCCCGAGGGCGGAGTGACGATGGAAACCCTGGAGGCTCTCGGCCTCTAGGTTCTCTTCAGGGCCCGGAGCAGTCGCGACGGGCCTGCTCTCCTCGAGGCGGGTGGTCCGGCGCACGGTCGGGTCGCCCGCCTCTTTTTTTGTCCGATGGCCGGCGACCGGGGCGGTATCATCCACCACCGTGGTTCGCCACGTCGCTCTCTCCCTCCTGCTGCCGGCGCTCTGCCTGCCGGCGTCGCCGGTCGCGGCCGGCGAGGACGTTCCCGACGCCGCGGACCGTTCACGGCTCACGGCGGTCGCGGGCTGGGTGGAGGTCGTGCGGCTGACGCGGTCGGGGCTGGAGCTCGAAGCGAAGCTCGACAGCGGGGCGGAGCACTCCTCGCTCCACGTCAACCGGCAGCGCTACTTTCGCCGCGACGGCGAGCGATGGGTGCGGTTCACCGTCGAAGGGCGCGACGGCCGACGGGTCGCCTTCGAGCGGGAGGTGGTGCGGCGCGCGGCGATCAAGCGCCACAGTGGCGGTTCCGACGTCCGCCCGGTGGTCGAGATCAAGGTCTGTCTCGGCGATCAGGTGCGCAAGGTCGAGGTCAACCTGGTCGATCGCAGCAATTTCGACTACCCGATGCTGGTCGGCAGGAGCTTCCTCGAGGGACTCTTCCTGATCGATCCCAGCGAGAGCGCCAACTTCCTGCAGCCGCTGCGCTGCCCGGGTCGCTGACGTGCGCCAGCGGCAGGCGACCGTGCTCGCGGTCCTGCTGATCGGCGTCGGCTTCGGACTGCTCACCTACAAGACAGTGCAGCTCGGCTTCCCGCTGTCGCCCGCTTCCACGGCGTCGGTGTGGGATCTCGAGCTGCGACTCCGCTTCCTCTCGAGCGGCGCCCCGGTGCGGGTAACGCTGGCGATCCCGCAGTCGGAAGGGGAGTACGTGGTGGTCGGCGAGAGTTTCGTGTCGGGCGACTTCGGCCTCACCACGGCCAGCGACGATCTCGGGCGCCGGGCGATCTGGTCGATCCGCTCCGCCGACGGCGAGCAGGTTCTCTACTACCGTGCCGCCGTGCAGCGGCTCGGCAGCGCTCCCGGCTCCCGCCGACCGGCGACGCCGACGCCCGACGTCGCCGACCTCGACGAAGCCCAGTTCGCCGCCGCCGCCGGACTGCTCGAGAACTCGATCCGCCGGTCGGCGGACCTGGAGACGCTGATCCCGCAGTTGCTGGGCAACCTCGCCGACGCCGAGAACACCGACGCGGCGGTGCTGGTGGGGCCCAACGCCACCCAGCTCGAGCGGCTGGAGGCGGCGGTCGTGGTGCTCGCCCTCGGTGAGACTCCGGCACGCGTCGTCCGCGGCATCCGCCTGCAGCGCCGGCTGCGGCGGGCTCCGATCCGCTCCTGGCTCGAGGTGTGGGACGGCGAGCGGTGGCGTTCGTTCGACGGCGACACGGGAGCGTCGGGCGTCGCCGAGGACCTCGTCGCCCTCAGCCGTGGCGGCGGCTCCCTGGTGCGGGTGCGCGGGGGGGACGATGTCGAGCTGGCGGTGGTCGTGCGGGAAAGCGAGCAGAGCGCGATCGCGGCGGCGGCGCGGGGGAGCCGCTTCCTGAGCCCGGGGCTGCTGAGCTTCTCGCTGTTCAGCCTGCCGATCCGCATCCAGGAGGTCTATCGCATCCTCTTGCTGGTGCCGGTGGGTGCCTTCCTGCTGGTGCTGCTGCGCACGCTGGTGGGGATCAAGACCTTCGGCACGTTCATGCCGGTGCTGATCGCCCTCGCCTTCCGCGAGACCCGTCTGCTCGCCGGCGTGCTCCTCTTCCTCGTGGTGGTGGCGCTCGGCCTCTTCGTCCGCTTCTATCTCGAGCGGCTTCGCCTGCTGCTGGTGCCACGGCTGGCGGCGGTGCTGATCGTCGTGGTGCTGGTGATGCTGATGCTCAGCGTCGTCAGTCACCGGCTCGGCTTCGAGGGGGGGCTGTCGGTCGCCCTCTTCCCGATGGTGATCCTGGCGATCACCATCGAGCGGATGTCGGTGGTGTGGGAGGAGCGTGGCGCGGCGGAAGCGATGGAGCAGGGCGCCGGCAGCCTGCTGGTGGCGATCTTCGCCTATCTGGTGATGAACCACCCGACCGTCGGTCACTGGGTGTTCGTCTTCCCGGAGCTGCTGCTGGTGCTGCTCGGCGGCTGCCTGCTCCTCGGGCGCTACTCCGGCTACCGGCTGCTCGAGCTGTGGCGCTTCCGCGCCCTCGCCGAGAAGGGCGACTGATGCTCGCGTCGTTGCGAGCGCTGAGGGCCGCCGGCGTCCTGGGAATGAACCGGCGCAACGGTTTCATCATGGAGCACAACCCTCGCCGGCTCTACCCGCTGGTCGACGACAAGCTGCGCACCAAGGAGCTGGCGCAGGCGGCGGGCATCGACGTGCCGCCGCTCTACGGCGTGGTGCGCATCGTCCACGAGGTCGAGACGATCGAGTCGCTGCTCGAGGGGCGCGACGACTTCGTCGTCAAGCCGGCCCACGGCAGCGGCGGCGACGGCATCCTGGTCATCACCGGCCGCCAGGGGACGAGCTTCCGCGGCTCCGACGGCGCGCTCATCGAGCTGTCGGAGGTGCAGCACTACGTCACCAACATCCTGAGCGGCGTCTACAGCCTCGGCGGCCATCCCGACGTGGCGATGATCGAGTACCGGGTGCAGCTGGCGCCGATCTTCGAGCGGGTGTCCTACCGCGGCATCCCCGACGTGCGCATCATCGTCCACCTCGGCGTGCCGGTGATGGCGATGGTCCGCCTGCCGACCCGTTCGTCGGGGGGCAAGGCGAATCTCCATCAGGGCGCCATCGGCGCCGGCATCGACCTGGCGACCGGCTGCACCGGCTCGGCGGTCTGGCACGACCAGGTGATCGACCGTCACCCCGACACCGGCGAGCCGGTCGCCGGTATCGAGATTCCGAGCTGGGACAAGCTGCTGGGGCTGGCGGCGCGCTGCTACGAGCTGACCGGCCTCGGCTACCTCGGCGTCGACCTCGTCCTCGACCGCGACCTCGGCCCGCTGATCCTCGAGCTCAACGCACGGCCGGGACTGGCGGTCCAGATCGCCAACCGGTGCGGCCTGCGGCCGCGACTGGAGGCGACGCAGCGCGCCCGGCTGGCGATGGAGACCATCGAAGACCGGGTGCGCTGGGCGAAGGCCGAGTTCGCCGCCTCCTGAGCCGCCCGCGACGGCCGCTCAGGCGGTCTTGCGCTCGAGCACCTCGACCGACTTCACCGTCTGGATGATGCGCGCGGCGACCTTGTAGGGGTCGGCCGCGGAGTTCGGTCGCCGGTCCTCGAGCCAGCCGCGCCATCCGCGCTCGATGGTGCCGATCGGGATGCGGATCGACGCGCCGCGGTCCGAGATCCCGTAGCTGAACTTGTCGATCGCCTGGGTCTCGTGCAGGCCGGTGAGCCGCAGGTGGTTGTCGGGGCCGTAGACGTCGATGTGGGCGGCGATCACCTCCGGCGAGGCGCCGAACGCCTCGCAGACCTGGTGATAGATCGCCTCGTCGCCGCACTCGCGCAGCAGGCTGTTGGAGAAGTTGGCGTGCATCCCGGAGCCGTTCCAGTCGCCCTCGATCGGCTTGCAGTGATAGTTGACCGAGGCGCCGTGCTGCTCGGCGGTGCGCTCCAGCAGATAGCGCGCGACCCAGACGTGGTCGCCCGCCTCCGCCGCCCCCTTCTCGAAGATCTGGAACTCCCACTGGCCGGGCGCCACCTCGGCGTTGATCCCCTCGACGCCGATGCCGGCGGCGAGACAGTGATCGAGGTGCTCCTCGACGATCTCCCGGCCGAAGGTGTTGGCGGCGCCGACGGAGCAGTAGTACTTGCCCTGAGGGTCGGGGTAGCCGTTGGCGGGGAAGCCGAGCGGCCGGCCGGTCTCCGGGTTCCAGAGGAAGTACTCCTGCTCGAAGCCGAACCAGTAATCGCGATCGTCGTCCTGGATGGTGGCGCGGCCGTTGCTCGGGTGGGCCGAGCCGTCGGCGGCGAGCACCTCGCACATCACCAGATAGCCGTTCGCCCGGTCGGGATCCTCGAACAGGGCGACCGGCTGGAGCAGGCAGTCGGAGGCGTTGCCCTCCGCCTGCAACGTCGAGCTGCCGTCGAACGACCAGAGGGGGCAGTCCTCCAGCGCGCCGCCGAACTGCCGCTCGATGCGGGTCTTGCTGCGCAGGCTCTGCATGGGCTCGTTGCCGTCCAACCAGATGTACTCCAGCTTCGCTACCGTCATCTCGATGCACTCCTCCCGGGGAGGGCGACTCGCTCGAATCGCCGTTGTGGGGACCAGCGGGCTTCCATGCCCGCGGAGTATGCAGGGTGTTGCTTTCGACTGTCAACCCGGTTTCGCCGTTTCTGCAAAATTCCACTGTCAACAGGCGAGAAATTGCTTCGATCGCGACGTGATGACGCCGGAATCTGGCCGATTTGGCAATGTCGGAAGTGCACTCGTCCTTCGGACGGCGGCGACGCCCACGGTCGGTGGCGGAACAACGTGCGACAATGAGCCGTACGGTCGGTAAAGGAGGTCCTCACATGGTGAAGACGCTGAAGGCGCTGAAGTTCCTGTTCATCGGCCCTCTCATCCTCGTCATGCTGTTCGTCATCAACTGGATGACGTCGCCCGGCGATTGGTGGGTCCAGTGGGCGGCGCTCGGCATCGGCATCGCTTGGTTCATCAGCCTCTTCCGGGTGCTGGCAGCGGTGGCGATGGCGGGTGGTGTCGCCGCTTTCATCGCCTACCTGCGCTCGCGCTGAGCGCCCGACGAATGGAGAGGAGGAGGACGATGCGCGGGAGGACGACGTTCGCGGTTGCAGTAGCGCTGGTCGGCGTCTCGCCGGTGGTCTCACCGGTGGCCCCCCTGGTGGCGCCATTGGCGGCCGACGCGACCAGCGTCGGCTGGAACGACATCGAGGCGTTGGCCGGGGAGTGGGAGGGGACGACGGCGGACGGCCAGCCGGTGACGATGAGCTTCGAGAGCGTCGCCGAGGGGACCGCCATGCTCGAGCGCCTGGTGATCGGCCACGACGACGGGGCGCACGAGATGGCGACCCTCTACCACCCGGATGGCGACAGCGTGCGGCTGACGCACTACTGCGCCACCGGCAACCAGCCACGGATGGTGGCCGCGGCGTCGGGGGGCGACGGACTCGACTTCGAGCTGGTCGACGTGACCGGCCTCGAGACGCCCGCCGCCGGCCACATGCGCGCGGCGGAGCTCTCGTTTCCCGCCGACGACCGCCTGCGGACGGCGTGGACGTGGCACGAAGGGGGTGCCGACGCCTTCACGGTGACGATCGACGCGGCG
>JBPEXA010000573.1:0-8232 GCA_052032135.1 Thermoanaerobaculia bacterium
AACAGGAAGGCGATGCGGGCGCCGGCGGCGGCGATGCGCACGTCGCAGGCGGTGGCGATCACCGCTCCGGCGCCCGCCACCGTGCCGTTGAGGCCGCCGACGATCGGGTGGCGGCAGCGCAGCATCGCCAGGATGACGTCGCCGGTGTTGCGGGTGAACTCCAGCAGTCCTCGATAGTCGCGCTCGAACAACGCTCCGATGATGTCGTCGACGTCGCCACCCGAGCAGAACGCCTTGCCCGAGCCGGTGAGCAGGATCGCGCGGACGCCGGGCTCGGTGTCGAGGGCGCGAACGACGTCGCGCAGCTCGCGGTAGACCTCGAAGGTGAGGGCGTTGTAGCGCTCCGGCCGGTCGAGGGTCAGCGTCGCCACCCCGGTCGCCGGGTCGAGCTGGTAGCGGAAGCTGTCGGGATCGATCGTCATCAAGCGGTCCCATCCTCGACGACGGCGGTCCCCTCGATCTCGACCACCGCTCCCGGCTCCAGCAGCGCGGCGACCTCGACCAGCGACATCGCCGGATAGTGCCGCCCCATCACCCGCCGGTAGGCGGCGCCGACCGCGTCGAGGGCTTCGAGATAGGCGTGGCGGTCGGTGACGAAGATGGTGAGCCGCCCGAGGTCGCTCGCGCGGCCGCCGGCCGCTTCGACGACCGCGAGGACGTTGGCGAGCGCCCGCTCGAACTGCGGTACGAAGCCGCCGCCGACCAGCCGCTGATCGCCGTCCCAGCCGATCTGACCGGCGACGAAGAGCACCCGCCCCGCCGCCGGGCCGAGCATGCCGTGGCTGTAGCCGCTCGGGGCACCGAGGGTGCGGGGATCGATCGCCTCGAAGCTCACGCCTGGACCGAGCCCCCGTCGAGCACGAGGCACTGCCCGTTGATGCCGCCCGCCCGCTCGTCGCAGAGGGTCGTCACCAGGAAGGCGACCTCGTCCGGGGTGTAGATCCGCCCCTGCGGCGACTGGGCGTCGAGGGTGGCGCGCGCCGACTCGGCGTCGAGCCCGGTCTTGGTCGCGATGTTGTCGATCGCGGCATCGACCATCGCGGTGTCGACATACCCTGGTCCGACGGCGTTGACCGTCACCCCGCTGGCGGCGTACTCCATGGCGATCGACCGGGTGAAGCCGACCACCGCGTGCTTGCTGGCGGCGTAGGCCGAGATGTAGGGGGCTCCCATGCGGCCGGCGATCGACGCGATATTGACCACCCGACCCCAGCCGCGCTCCGCCATCGGCGGCAGGAACGCCTGCGTGCACAGGAACGTCCCGCGGACGTTGACGGCGAACAGCCGCTCCCACTCCTCGAGGCGGATCTTGGGCAGCGACGAGGAGGCGGCGATCCCCGCGCTGTTGATCAGGATGTCGACCTCGCCGAGCGTGTCGAGCGCCGTCGCGCGCAGCGCGTCGACCGAGCCGGGATCGGTGACGTCCGCCACCGCCGGCCACGCCTCGCCTCCGTCGTCGCGGATCGCCGCCGCCGTCGCGGCGACCTCGTCCTCGCTGCGCGCGCTCACCACCACGCGCGTGCCGCCGGTGGCGAGCGATCGGGCGACGGCCGCTCCGATCCCCCGGCCGCCGCCGGTGATCACCGCGCTCCTGCCGGTCGACATGCGGCAAAGGTAGAAGCGGCGCCGGAAGCTGTCAAGCGCCGTCCCGCTCGTCGGCGAGGCACTGCAGCACCGCGTCTTCGAGGATCGCTCCCAGCTCGGAGACGGTCTCCCGGCCCTCGGCCGGGCTGGCGTCGGCAGGGGCGCCGAAGTAGGCGTCGTGCCCGCCCGCCTCCTGGAAGGTCTTCTTCCCCTCGCGGATCGCCTGCGCGATCGACACCGGATTGGGGGCGAGATTGCGCCGGATCGCGCCCCGCACCAGGTCGGGCCGCTCGGCGAGCACGACGGAGGTCTCGAAGCTGCCGGCGTGGCACGCTCCCGACTTGAACTCCTCGGTGAGTCGCAGCGCCCACGGCTTGAGGGTGAGATCGGGGAACGCGACCTTCAGGTGGTACTCGCGCAGCTCCTCGACGGCCGAGTGGAGACTGCCGAGATGCGCGGGGTCGAGGTGCGCGTTGGCAAGAGCGAAGCAGGCCGCCTGCTGGCAGACGGAGAGCCCGATGTCGCGCACCAGCGCGGCGATGGTCTGCGGGCGGACCGAGATGGTCCCCGGGAAGCCGCGGGCGAACGGGGCCGCCGAATAGTCGAGGGTCGGCAGCACGAGGGCGGTGAGGCCGCGAGTCTCCAGCCGGCGCGCCGCCTCGCGCGCCATCGCGCCGCTGATCAGGCCGTCGGTCGACAGCGGCAGGTGGGGGCCGTGCGCCTCGACCGCGCCCAGCGGCAGGATCGCCACCAGGCGATCGCCGACGCGCATCGCGATCTCGCGATACGTGCGGTCCCCCCAAGAGCGACCCATGAAGGCTCAGGCTACCACCGCGCGAGCGGCCGGCGATCCATCGACACGGAGCGATCGGTGATATCTTCGCCCGACCTCGATTCCCGCGGAGCCCCCATGACAGCTCACCACCTGCGCCTCCCTGCCCGTTCCCTGCTCGTGTCCACCGTCCTGCTCGCCGCCCTGGCGACGCCGGCCACCGCCTGCCTGCTCGCCGAGCGGCTGCGCGCGATCGCACCCCATCTGAGCGAGGAGGAGATCGAGGCGCTCGCCCACGGCAACATGCACTACGAGCCGATCCCCTACTCGCTCACCGGCGGACCGATCGCCTGCGTCGACGGCATGGCCGACATCTTCAGCTGCGACCGGGTCGACCTCTACGCCTTCCTCGAACCGTCGGTCATCGGCGGCGGCGGAGGGACGGACCTGTGGGGGTGGACCGACCCGACCGACGGCAGCGAGTACGCGATGCTGGGGCGCACCAACGGCACCGCCTTCATCGACGTCACCGACCCCGCCAACCCGGTCTACCTCGGCAACCTGCCGTCGCACTCCGGCTCCTCGTCGTGGCGCGACCTCAAGGTCTACGCCGATCACGCGTTCGTGGTCGCCGACGGCCAGCCGCACGGCATGCAGGTGTTCGATCTCACCCAGCTGCGGGACGTCGTCTCGCCGCCGGCCACCTTCACCGAGACCGCCCACTATTCGGGCTTCGGCTCGGCGCACAACCTCGTCATCAACGAGGCGAGTGGATTCGCCTACGCGGTCGGCTCCGACACCTGCAGCGGCGGCCTCCACATGGTCGATCTGTCGGATCCGCTGAACCCGGCCTCCGCCGGCTGCTTCGCCGCCGACGGCTACACCCACGACGCTCAGTGCGTCCTCTACTCGGGGCCCGACCTCGAGCACCTCGGCAAGGAGCTCTGCTTCGCCAGCAACGAGGACACGTTGACCATCGTCGACGTCTCCAACAAGGCGAACCCGGTGCAGCTCGCCCGCCAGGGGTACAGCGGCAGCGGCTACACCCACCAGGGGTGGCTGACCGAGGACCAGCGCTACTTCGTCCACGACGACGAGTTCGACGAGTTCAACAACGGGCACAACACCCGCACCTACACCTGGGACGTGAGCGACATCGACAACCCGGTGGTCGCCGGCTCGTGGGACGCTGCCGGTTCGGCGGTCGATCACAACCAGTACATCGTCGGCCAGCACACCTACCAGGCGAACTACCGGCGCGGGCTGCGCGTTCTCGAGCTCACCGACCCGACGGTCGGCGAGATGACCGAGGTCGCCTTCTTCGACACCTACCCGGAGGCCGACGGCAACGGCTCGGAGGGGGCGTGGAGCGTCTATCCGTTCCTGCCCAGCGGCAACCTGATCCTCAGCGACCGCTCGCGCGGCCTGTTCATCCTCCGCCTCCGCCTGCCGGGACCGATCTTCCTCGACGGCTTCGAGAGCGGCGACACCTCCGCCTGGTCGTCGACCATCCCCTGACCGCCGCCGGCCGGCGCCGCCTTGCGGCCGCTGGGCGGCGGCCGTAGCATGCCGGGGACGATGCCGTTCAAGTCGGGCAGCAGCAAGCCGCTCACCTACTCGAGCTACCTCAAGATCGACGAGCTGCTCGACCTCCAGGAGCCGCTGTCGGACGGCCCGGAGCACGACGAGCTGCTGTTCATCGTCATCCACCAGGTCTACGAGCTCTGGTTCCTGCAGGTGCTGCACGAGCTCGACGCGCTGCGCCAGCAGCTGGCGGCGGGCGACTCCGCACGCGCGCTGAAGACGCTCAAGCGGGTGCTGACCATCTTCAAGACGCTGGTCGCGCAGGTCGACGTGCTGGAGACGATGACGCCGGTGTCGTTCAACTCCTTCCGCACGCGCCTCGATTCGGCGAGCGGCTTCCAGTCGTCGCAGTTCCGGGAGCTCGAGCTGCTGCTCGGCGCTCGAGACCGGCGGATGGTCGAGCACCATCCCGAAGGGAGCCCCGGTCGCCGGCGGCTCGAACAGCGCCTCCAGGAGCCGAGCGTCTGGGACGCTTTCCTGCGCTATCTGAGCCGGCACGGCCACGAGCTGCCCGGCGAGGTCTTCGAGCGCGATCTGGCGCGACCGACGGAACCGTCGACCGCCGTCCAGCGAGTGCTGCTCGAGATCTACGCGTCGCACCCGGTCCAGGCGATGGTGTGCGAGCACCTCCTCGACCTCGACGAAGGCCTCCAGGAGTGGCGCTACCGTCACGTCAAGATGGTCGAGCGGACGATCGGGGCCAAGGTCGGGACCGGCGGCTCGGAGGGTGCCGCCTATCTGCGGACGACGCTCTTCCGCCCGGTCTTTCCCGACCTGTGGGAGATCCGCGCCCAGCTATGACCGTCACCGTCGACCAGCTCCTCGGCGACCACAACCCGCTCGTCGACCACTACCGACACTTCCGGGTCGCCGACCGCATCCTGCTCTCGGGGCACTCCCATCAGGCGTGGCCCGATTGCGCCCTCGACGGCCAGCAGCAGGCGTGGCTCGATGCCGCCCGCCATGTCGACGGCAAGTGGGAGCACGCCTTCCGGCAGGCCGACCGCGTGCGCGCCGGCTACCGGCGGCTGCTCGACGATCCGGACGGACGCTACTCGCTGGCCGCCAGCACCCACGACCTGCTGGTCAAGCTGCTGTCGGCGCTGCCGCTCTCCGATCGGCCGCGCCTGGTCACCACCGACGGCGAGTTCTATTCGCTCCGCCGTCAGCTCGACCGGCTCGAGGAGGAGGGCATCGAAGTGACGCGGGTGCCCGCCCTGCCGGCGTGGACGGTCGGCGAGCGCCTCGCCGCCGCCGTCGACGATCGGACGGCCGCCGCCTTCACGTCGACCGTGTTCTTCGCCAACGCCCTGCTGGCGGGCGACCTGACCCCGGCGGCGGAGGCGTGCCGACGCCACGGGGCGATCCTCGTGCTCGACGTCTACCACCAGCTCAACGTCGTCCCTTTCTCGCTCGACGACCGGGGGCTGCTCGATGCCTATGTGGTCAGCGCCGGCTACAAGTACTGCCAGCTCGGCGAGGGCAACGCCTTCCTGCGCTTCCCGGCCGACTGCGAGCTGCGGCCGGTGGCGACCGGCTGGTTCGCCGAGTTCGGCGATCTGACCGCCACCCGGGAGGGAGAACGAGTCGCCTACAGCGCCGCGGACGAGCGCTTCGCCGGCGCCACCTACGATCCGACGAGCCACTACCGCGGCGCCGCGGTGTTCGACTTCTTCGACCGCCAGCGGCTCGACCCGCCGTTGCTGCGGCGCGTCAATCAGGCGCAGGTGGCGCGCCTCCAGCAGCGCTTCGACGCCCTCGACCTCGATCCCGCGGTGATCGATCGAGATCGGGTCACGCCGGCGGACCGGCTGGGCGGTTTCGTCGCCTTCGAGACCCCGCTGGCCGGGGCCTTGTGCGACGCCTTGCGCGACCGCGGCGTCTTCACCGACTATCGCGGCACCGTCCTGCGGCTCGGGCCGGCCCCCTACCTGTCGATGCGCCAGATCGACGACGCGATCGGCCTGCTCGACGACGCGGTCAACGAGCTCGCTCGGAATCGTCGAGCTGGAAGCCCCGCCGAGCGAGCAGACGCTTGAGCCGGGCGTAGAGGCCCTCACCGAGCAGGGACTCCGCCGAGCGGGCGACCGCCGTCAGCGCCTCCCGCACCTCGCCACGACCGCTCCAGTGGCGGGCCGCATGGGTCTCCAGCTCCGGTCCCAACGCCTGCGCCAGCACCACCGAGGCGAGCACCAGGTCCTCGAGGTAGCCGCCCGCCCCGACCACCAGCTCCGGCAGCAGATCGAGCGGGAGGAGAAAGTAGGCGAGGGCGCCGCCGAGCAGCCGCCGCGTCTCCTTGGGCACGCTGCGATCGAGCGTCAGCCGCGCCAGCAGGAAGAAGACGTCGGGCACCAGCAACAGCGCGGAGGCCACCTGCGGCCCCCACCGCCCGCCCCGGCGGGCGACCGTCGACTCGACGCGGGCCCGCAGCTGATCGTAGAAGCTGAGCAGGCGCGCCTCGCTCGCCGGCGGCGCTGTCGCCACCGGCAGGGCAGTCGGTTCGACGGTCGGATCGTTCATGCCAGGGACGCGGCGGCCCAGGCGGCGACGAGGGTCGACAGCACGTTGACCCCCTCGTTGTCGAGGACGCCGCGGTGCTCGAGTGTGCCACCGAGAAAACTGTCGAGTAAAGCGCCCCCCACGCCGCACGCGAAGACGATGCCGGCGGCTCCCGCGTCGAGCAGGCCGGTCGCCGCGCCGACGCCGGCGATCGCGGCGGCCGCACCGGCGGTCGCGAAGCTCCCCGCCCACGAGACGCCGCCGTCGCTGCCGGGAGGGACCGGCGCGCGATCGGGAATCCGCACCGTCGGACCGCCGACCCGCCGACCGATCTCGCCGCCGACGGTGTCGGCGCAGGCCGCCGCCAGGGCCGCCGCCATCGCCACCACCCCCCGGTCGCCCCAGCTCGGCGCCAGCACCGCGCAGCCGGCGGCGACCGCACCGTTGGCGACCACGTTGTGCCACGACCGCACCGGCGGTGCGCCGCTCGCTCGCCACGACGTCGCGGCACCGCCGAGCACGACGAAGGAGACCAGCAGCAGCCAGCCGGCGGCGCCGGTGCCCATCCACACCGCGAGGCCGACGGCGAAGCCGGCGACGGCGCCGGCGAGGTCGAGCGCGCGGCTCCACCAGGCGAGTGCGGCGGCGAGCGCGACGGCGATCGCACCGAGCAGATCCGGCGCCGGCAGCCGCCCGCTTTCGATGATCAGCAGGCCGCCGCCGAGGACCGCTCCGCCGAGCAGCGTGACGCTCAGGTTGTCGTCCATCCGCCAGTCGATCGACTCGATGAGCGCTCCGACGGCGGCAGCGAGCAGGGCGACCGCCAGCAGCGCTCCCTGCGGATAGCGGCCGGGCGCGGTCCAGGCGACGAGGGCAGCGATCGCCACCCACGACGTGGCGGCGAAGGCGATCGCGCCGACGACGCTCTTCTCGCGGTTCCACGGCAGCGGCCGACGGCCGAAGCGGCGACCGCACAGCGTCGCGGCTGCATCGCCGAACGCCAGCATCCCCCACCCGGCGGCGAGCACCTCCGGGCGGCCCGGCGTCGCCAGCGCCAGCAGGGTGAGCGCCCCCGGATAGAGCAGCATCCCCTCCGAGACGCCGCGCCCCCACTCCGATCGCCGCCAGAGCCGGCGCCCACCGATCGCCGGGAGGATGCGCAGGTTGAAGGCGAACAGGGCGGCGGTCAGCGCGACCGACCCGACGTAGCCGAGATCGCGCACCGCGAAGGCGAGGATCCCGGGCGCCAGGTGGAGCCACTTGCGAGCCGTCTCGAGCGACGCCTCCGAGGTCATTCCGCCTCGGCGACCGAGCGCCAGAGGCGCTCGAGCGCGGCGTCGAGCTCGACGGTCGGCGACCAGCCGAGAGCGCGCAGCCGGGAGCTGTCGGCGCACAGGAGGGGGACGTCGACCGGCCGCAACCGCTCCGGATCGACCTCGATCCGCGCCTGCACCCCCGACACCAGGATCAGCCGATGCAGCGCCTCCTCGATGCTGATCGCCCGGCCGCTGCCGAGGTTGTAGACCGTCCCGCCCTCACCACCTTCGAGCAGCAGCTCGTAGGCGTCGAGAGCATCGTCGACGGCGGTGAAGTCACGGCGGGCCTGCAGGTTGCCCACCCGCAGCACCGGTCGCTCGCGGCCGGCGCGGATGTCGGCGAGCTGGCCGGCGAAGGCGGGCAGCGCGAACTCGCTCGACTGGCCGGGGCCGATGATGTTGAACGACCGCACGACGACCGCCCCCGCCGCCAGCGCGAGCCGCTCGGCGAACGCCTTGGTCATGGCGTACGGACTG
>JBPEXA010000574.1:0-4018 GCA_052032135.1 Thermoanaerobaculia bacterium
CGGGCGCGACGAGCATCATCCAGCCTTTCGTGCGCCCGGCGCGGAGCTCACCTACGGCGAGCTCGCCCGCCGATCGCACCAGCTGGCGCGGCTGCTGATCGACCACGGCGTGCGGTCCGGCGATCGTGTCGGCGTCCACCTGCCGCGCGACCTCGACAGCGCGGTCGCCGTCTACGGAGTGCTCGCGGCGGGGGGCGTCGTGGTGCCCATCGACCCGCGAGTGCCGGCCGGCGGCCTGGCGACGCTGCTCGATCTGTGCGAGATCGAGGTGGTGGTGACCAGCGACGAGCTGGCGCCGCGCCTCGAGGCGCTCGACGAGGCCGTGCGCTGGATCGGGCCGCGCGAGCGGGACGGGTGGCCGACCACGCCGTGGTCGGCGCTCGACGCGTTCGACGGCGGGACGGCGCCCGCGATCGCCATCGGCGGGGACGATCTCGCGTACATCATGTTCTCCTCGGGGTCGACCGGCCGGCCGAAGGGGATCCAGCACACCCACTCGAGCGGCATGGCGTACGCCGAGCGCTCGGTCGAGACCTACGGCGTCACCGCCGACGATCGCATCGGCAACCACTCGCCGCTGCACTTCGACATGTCGACCTTCGGGTACTTCTCGAGCCCGTGCGCCGGCGCCACCACGCTGATCGTCCCCGAGGCCTACACCATGCTGGCGGCCAGCCTGTCGCAGCTGATGGCCGACGAGCGGTTGACGATCTGGTACTCGGTGCCGCTGGTGCTGATCCAGCTGCTGACGCGCGGGGCGCTCGAGGATCGCGATCTCGGCTCGCTGCGGTGGGTGCTCTTCGGCGGCGAGCCGTTCGCCCGCCGCCACGTGCGGGCGCTGATGCGGCAGTGGCCCGACGCCCGCTTCTCCAACGTCTACGGTCCGGCGGAGGTCAACCAGTGCACCTACCACCACCTGTCGGCGGCGGACGAGCTCGCCGCCGACGGTGCGCGCGACGAGGCGGCGCCGATCCCGATCGGTCGCACCTGGCGCGACACCGAGGCGCGAGTGGTCGACGGCGACGACGAGGAGGCGGCGGAAGGAGAGCTGTGGATCCGCTCGCCGACGATGATGCGCGGCTACTGGCGGCGTCCCGACCTCGACGCGCGGGCGTTCGTCGACGAGGGCGCGCACCGCTTCTACCGCACCGGTGATCTCGTGCGGCGCGACGAGGACGGAGTGCTGCTGTTTCTCGGCCGCATGGACCGGCAGGTGAAGGTGCGCGGCTACCGGGTCGAGCTCGACGAGGTGGAGCGGACGATCGCCGCCCACCCGGCGGTCGAGGAGACGGCGGTCTTCGCGGTGCGGGTGGAGGGGGAGATCGATCACCTGGAGGCGGCGATCACCCTCGAGCCGGGGTCGACCACGAGCTCCGGCGAGGTGGCGCGGTTCCTCGCCGACCTGCTCTCCTGGTACGCGGTGCCGCGCACGATCGAGGTGCACGAACGGCTGCCGCGCACCACCAGCGGCAAGATCGACCGCCGTCGCCTGCAGGCGGCGGCGGAGAAGCGGGCGTCGACGGTGGCGGCGCCGTGAGCGGGCGACGGGAGCGGATCCTCGACTTCGTCAGGGGCGAGCTGATCGACGCCGAGCACGCCGCCCTCGACGCCGACGATGATCTGCTCGGCAGCGGGAGGATCGACTCACTCGGCGTCATGCGGCTGGTCGACTTCCTCGAGCGCGAGTTCCAGGTGGCGGTGCCGCCGGCCGACGTCACCATCGAGCACTTCATGACGGTCGATCGCATCGTCGCCTATCTGACGTCGCTGGGGGGCGACGATGGCCACCGGTCGGGCGACTGAGCGGCACACCTTCGAGCTGACCCCGAGCCAGCAGGCGTTGTGGACGGGCCAGCGCCTGCACCCGACGGCGCCGCTGTACAACATGGCGTTCGCCTTCACTGTCGAGGGTGCGCTCGATCGGGAGCTGCTGGCGGCCGCCCTCGCCGAGCTGGCGCTCCGCCGCGACGCGCTGCGCACGGTGATCGTCGACGTCGATCAGGGGCTGCCGCGGCAGCGGGTGGTGGCGCGATCGCACCTCGAGCTCGACGTCGTCGATCTCGGCGCCGAGCCCGACCCGGAGTCGACGGCGCGGCGTCTGGCGGCCGCCCGCTGCCGGCGACGGTTCGAGCTCGATCGTCGCCTCACCGACGTCGCCCTCTACCGTCTCGGTGAGGAGCGGTCGCTGCTCTACTGGTGCCAGCACCACCTGGTGTCCGACGCCTGGTCGGCGGCGCTGCTGTTCGAGGAGCTGGGAGCGATCTACGACGCCCTCGAGCGGGGAACGTCGCCACCGCCACCGGTCGCCGCCAGCTTCGCCGACCATGCCGACTGGCAGCGGCGCCATCCACCCGCCGAGGACGCCGTCCGTTACTGGGAGCGCCGGGGCGAGGATGCTCCACCCCGCCTCTACGGTCTCCCGTCGCGAGTGACGAGCACCGGCAGCAGCCGCCGGCGGTGGGCCCTCGGCGCCGAGCGGTCGCGAGCGCTGCTGGAGCTGGCGGCGAGCGAGGAGCTGGGGGCGCTCACTCCCGAGCTCGGCATCTTCGAGCTGATGGCGGCCGTGCTCGCCGCGTTGCAGTGGCGGGTGGGCGACCGGTCGCGGGTGGCGCTCGGTGCCCTGGCGCACGGCCGGCCGACGGCGGCTTCGCGATCGACCGCCGGCCTGCTCACCGAGCTCTTCCCGCTGTCGATCGAGCTCGATCCGGGCGAAGGCTTTGCCGGCCTGCTGGGACGGCTGCGCGAAGAGACGCTCGGCTTCCTGCGCCACGCGGTGCCCGGCGCCGGCGACCCGCGCAACAATCGCGGCTTCGCGGCGGTGCTCAACTGCATCCGCGCGGCGTTCGGGCCGTTCGCCGGACGGGCGGTGAGCGGCGAGTGGCTCCACCCGGGCCACCACGACGCCGAGCACCCGCTGCGCCTGCACCTCGTCGACCTCGCCGGCAGCGGCGAGCTCGAGCTGCTGTTCGACTGCAACGACGAGCTGTTCGACGACCGCGGTCAGGCGATGCTGATCGGCCACGTCGAGCGATTGCTCGACGCGCTGCTCGCCGATCGCCACCGGCCGATCGCCGAGGTCGACCTGCTGACCGGCGGCGAGCGAGAGCGGCTGATCGCCTTCAACCACCGGCTCGAGCGGGCGGCAGAGGGCGGCACGGTCGTCGACCGCATCGCTCGCGTGACGGCGGCGACCCCGGAGCGGGTGGCGGTGCGGGACGGCGAGCGAAGCTGGACCTACGGCGAGCTCGATCGGGCGGTGGAGACGGTGGTGGTCGCGATCGCGGAGCGAGCGGGCCGTCCGAAGACGGTGGCGGTGCTGCTGCCGCGGTCGTTCGAGCTGGTGACCGCTCTGCTGGCGACGCTCGGCAGCGGCGCCCGCTACCTGCCGGTCGGCCTCGACACGCCGCCGGCCAGGCTCGAGCGGCTGCTCGCGGACGGCGCCGTCGACCTCGTCGTCAGTCGTGAAGAGCTGGCGCATCGACTGCCCGCGGGCGTGCCGATGCTCGACATCGATCGCGAGCTCCAGGACGGCGGCGCCGGCGGCACCCGGCGATCGGGCGCGCGGGGACCCGTCACTGGGGGACCCGGCAGTGGGGGACCCGGCAGTGGGGGACCCGGCAGTCGGGGACCGGGGACGTCGCCGTCGCCGGCGGCGACCGCCTACGTGCTCTACACCTCCGGCTCGAGCGGCCGTCCCAAGGGGGTCGCCGTCTCCCACCGCGCGCTGGCCAACTACGTCGACTGGGCGGTCGGCCGTTACGGAGCGGGGCTCGCCTTTCCCCTCTTCACCCCGGTGACCTTCGACCTCACGGTCACCTCGGTCTTCGTCCCCCTCGCCAGCGGCGGCGAGGTGGTGGTCTACCCGGAGGCGGAGGGGGGCGCCGACCTCGCGCTGCTCGACGTCGTGGCGGCCGACGCTGTCGACGTCGTCAAGCTGACGCCCTCTCATCTCGAGCTGCTCGACGGCGCGGCGGGCGAAGGGCCGGCCGCTCCGACCCGCCGGCGACGGCTGATCTTC
>JBPEXA010000575.1:0-6303 GCA_052032135.1 Thermoanaerobaculia bacterium
GCCCTCGGCGAGGGCGACGCGCCCGCGGTTGACCCAACCGTCGACGTACGCCGGCTCCAGCTCGGTGACGCGGTGGAAGGCGCGCTCGGCTCCCCGCAGATCGCCCTGGCGGAGCAGCCCGATGCCGTAGTCGTTCCACCGCTCGCGGTCGATCGAGGTCTCGTCGGGGCTCGTCATGTCGGGAAGGTCGGCGGCGCCGTCGACGACGGCGAGCTGCGTCGAACTCTCCGCCATCACCACGATCGGCAAGGTGGGAATCTCCTTGAGCACGCCGGAGACGTCGCTGGTGTCGCCGGTGAAGACGAAGTCGCGGTCGTCGAAGTCGGCGGAGAACTCGGCGCCCTCCTGCCGCGGGTCGGGGACGCCGGCGTAGGCCCAGTGGGTGTTGAACCAGGCGAACTTGCGGTAGTTGAGCTTCGCCTCGAGGTGCACCGTGTCCCCGGCGTGCTCCGGGATGTCGACGCGGAAGCGAACGACGTCGCCGGCCCCCGGCGGGATCAGCTTGGCGTAGATGACGGCGCGGTTGGCGAAGGCGTTGCGCTTGTTGATCGGGTTGCCGTGGGCGTCGACCATCAGCGCGCGATAGAACGCCGCTCCCGGCTCGACCGGCGAGTCCTCGTCGGCCATCCCGCTCCAGTAGAGCACCTGGCCGAGGTCGTCGGTCGCCTTCAGCTCGACCCATACCTCGAAGGCGTCGACCGTGCCGCCGGGGAAGAAGTGACCGACGCCGCGGGTGCGGACGACGACGTCGACCCGCATCGACTCACCGCGCCGGACGGTCGCCGGCAGCCGGTCGATCGGCGCGTAGATCGCCTCCGCCTCGCCGCCGCCCCCTCCGGTGCCGACCGCCATCCCCTGCTCCTCGCCGACCGCGAAGCTGGTCGCCAGCGCCGGCCCCTCGAGGGCGATCCCGGCGGCCTCGCGGTCCGCGGTCGGCTCCGCCTCGGTCATCGCGAAGATGTCGACGGTCACCTGGCGCGCCTGCAGGAAGTCGGTCACCACCTTGAGCTGCTCCTCGTCCTGATTGGCGATCGGCAGAGCGGTGTTGGCGCCTGGGAAGCGGTGCGATCGGATCACGCCGTCGTGGTGCCCGGCATCGTCGGAAGCGACCAGCGGCATGTGGCAGTCGATGCAGTTCTTGGGCTCCGGCGGGTAGTAGAACGAGCGCGCCCCGAAGCCGGAGACGCCGCTCGCCTGCCAGTTGTCGTAGGAGTTGAAGCCGCGGATCCACCGGTAGTTGTTGACCGGCACGTCGAGGTGCACCTTGTGGCAGGCGGCGCAGAACTGCGCCGAGTCCTCGTTCTCGAAGAACGGCTTGATGAAGGTCCGCCGGTGGGGCTCGGGATCGAGGCGGACCAGCATGTCGTGGATCGTCGTCAGCAGCGGGTTGTCGCTGGTGGCGAGGTCGTGGAGCGGCGGCACGGTGATCTCGTAGTCCGCCTGCCCCATCGTGCTGTAGACGGTGGAGATCATGTGGCAGGCGGTGCACGACAGGCCGGTCTGAGCCTCCTCGGTGTGCACGATCTCCTCGATCGGCCGGTCCATCATCCCCGACTGCAGGATCGCCGGGTCGTGGCAGCCGCCGCACCACTTCGACGGCGTGATGCCGGCGACCTCCTGCATGTACTCGATCGACTTGCGGTACCACTGGTTGTTGAAGCTCGAGAAGTGATGGGCCGAGCTGTTCCACTGGTCGAAGACGTCGGGGTGGCATCCGGCGCGGGCGCAGCTCTCCGACCCCATGTAGACGCTCGACGGCACCGGACCGCCGTGGGTGGTGCGCACCGAGGAGGGGAAGAACGGCCCGTCCGCTCCGCCCATCGCTTCGTCCGCCATCGTCAGCGGCGCCGGGGGGTTGGTCAGGTCGTGGCGCGGATCGGGGTTGGCTCGCTGCCAGGCGAGGGCCGCCAGCGATGCCGCGATGGCGATCGGCAGGCCGGCCGCGGCGAGCCTCCAGCGACGGTGCCCGCGATGCTCGAGGAAGCCGACGATCAGCAGCACGAGGCCGAGGATCGCGAGCACGATGTGAGCGACCAGCCACGCTCGATGCCCCGACAGGTTGCCGATCCGCCACAGCCAGAGGCTGGCGGCCACCGAGGCGAGCAGTGACACCCCGCCGGCGAAGATCAGCGGCCGGTCGCGATGGCGCCACCACCACGGCAGGAAGGCGACCGCGAGCGCCAGTCCGAGGCCGACGTGGAGCACCACGTTGGCGAAATAGAACAGCACCGGGTCGCCCGCCGCGTACAGGTACGCGCTGTTGATCACCAGCACGATCGCTCCCAGATAGAGCGACCGCTCGAGCCGACTCCCTCTCATCACAGCAGGAAACTACTGCACCCCGGCCGGGGATTCCAGGTCGGGCCGATAGAATCGCCGCCATGTCCGAGCCGATCCGCCCCACCGAGATCGCGGAGGCGCTCAGCCGGCGCGTCGTCGGGCAGCGTGAGGCGATCCGGGAGCTGTCGATCGCCCTCGCCAAGAAGCTCCAGGGGCTGCCGACCGGCAACGTGCTGATGGTCGGCTCGTCGGGGACCGGCAAGACCACCATGATGCGGGCGGTCGAGGAGTGGCTGGCGGGTGACGCCTCGGGCCGCCTCGGCTGGCCGCTGATCCGCGTTCACGCCAACGTGCTCTCGGAGGAGGCGTCGCGCGACCGTCCCGGCGAGGCGATCCTCCGCCGGCTGCTGGCGCGCGCCCGCGAGCGCGACCCCGAGCTCGACGCCGGCGAGCTGCTGGCGAGAGCGACCCGAGGGCTGGTGTTCGTCGACGAGGTCGACAAGATCCGCAGTCACGTCGGCGGGTCGGTCAACACCGCGGGCATCCGCGCGCAGGAAGCGCTGCTGACGCTGATCGAGAACGAGGCGGTGCCCTTCGAGCGCCCGGATTGGGCGGGCGGCGGGATCACGACGATCGACGCCTCCGGCATCCTCTTCATCGCCGCCGGCGCCTTCGAAGGGCTCTACGACGCGGTCTACGACCGGGTGACGGTCGGTGACGATCGAGGGGCGCTGCAGGCGATGAGCGTCTTCGACGATGCGGGATCGGTGCGCCAGGAGCTGCACTTCGCGCTGCGCGACTGGCTGCAGTACGAGGACCTCTTCGTCTACGGCATGACGCCCCAGTTCCTCGGCCGCTTCGACTCGATCGTGCTGCTCGAGGACCTCGCCGAGGACGATCTGGTGCAGATCTTCCTCGAGAACCCCGACTCCGGGCTCGAGCAGGCACGTCAGTACTTCCGGTCGCTCGGCACCGAGCTGGCGATCTCGCCCGCCGCGGTGCGCAGGATCGCGCAGGAGGCCCGCCGTCAGCCGCGGCTCGGCGCCCGCGCGCTCAAGGAGGCGTTCCGCCGCGTGGTCCGCGATCTCGAGTTCGACCCCCAGGCCAACGAGCAGGGGGCACTGATGATCGACCTCCCGGAGGTCGAGGCCGCGCTCGGCAGCTGACCGCGGATCTCCACGGCGCGCCCCGGCGGGCGTCCCGCCCCTCAGCGGCGCCAGCGACGCCAGGCGGCGGGGAGCAGCGTGATCGCCAGCATCGCCAGCACCACCAGCGCGGCGTTGCGCAGCGTGTGGGTGGGGTCGGCGCCGGCGGTGCGGATCAGCAGGTGGCCGACATAGGTGTAGACGGCGATCGGCAGCGCCATGCCGAGGAAGGAGGAGAGCAGGAAGGGCGCGAACTCCATGCCGGTGACCGCCGCGACGAAGTTGGGCGCGGTCAGCGGCAGGAAGAAGCGGGAGCGGATCATCGCGAACATGCCGTGATCGGCGACCAGCCGGTCGAGACGGCGCCAGCGCTCCGCTCCCAGCAGCCGCTCGACGGCGTCCCGTCCGAGCGCTCGCGCCAGCTGATAGCCGGCGGCGCATCCGACCATCGCGCCCGCCATGTTGAGGCACCAGCCGAGCAGCGGGCCGAAGATGGCGCCGCCGGCGAGGACGATCGGCGTCAGCGGCAGCGGCAGGCAGCCGCACACCGTCGCCAGCCCGGCGATCGCCAGCGGCGTCCACCAGCGGCCGCGCAGCGCCGCGACGAGCTCCCCGAGCGGCCGGTCGCGCAGCCAGTCGAAGGCTCCCGCCCACCAGGCGACGATCAGCCCGCCGCCCACCAGCCCCGCGAACAGGGCGATGCGAGCCAGCGGCGCGCGCAACGCCTACTCCGACTCGTCGGAGGTGGCGGGGTTGCGGAGGTTGACGTCCGGTGGCAGCGTCGACAGCCCGCCCGCCGGCGCTGTCCGCTCGCCGTCGAGGGCGAAGAACTGCCGCATCTGGGCGATCAGCGCCGGCAGCGCCCGCGGATCCATGAAATCGAGCTTCAGCTCGTTGATCACCATCACCTCGGCACGCTGCCACTCCATCCAGCAATCGCGGCAGACGTTCGATCGCACCTCCGCCTCGAGCTCCGGCGTGTAGAAGACGCCTGCCTCGATCGGCGCGGCGTCGCGCAGGCAGCGCGAGCAGTGGACGGTGTCGGACATCGTCAGCGTGCCTCCGCCCGCATCAGCTCCTCGAAATAGGTGATGGTCTCGGCCAGCCCCTGTTCGAGTGGCACCCGCGGCGCCCAGCCGAGGATCGAGCTCGCCTTGGCGATGTCCGGCTGGCGGATCTTGGGATCGTCGACCGGCAGCGGCTTGTGGGTGATCTCGCTCGCGCTGCCGGTGATCCGGACGATCGTCTCGGCGAACTCGAGCACGCTCATCTCGCGAGGATTGCCGATGTTGACCGGCTCGGTCTCGTCGGAGAGCAGCAGCCGGTAGATGCCGTCGACCAGATCGCTGACGAAGCAGAAGGAGCGGGTCTGGCTGCCGTCTCCGAAGACCGTGAGCGGCTCGCCGCGCAGCGCCTGGTCGATGAAGGCGGGCACCACCCGACCGTCGCGCGGCCGCATCCGCGGGCCGTAGGTGTTGAAGATGCGGACGATGCGAGTCTCGAGATCGTGATAGCGGTGGTAGGCCATGACGATCGCCTCGGCGAAGCGCTTCGCTTCGTCGTAGACCCCCCGCGGCCCGACCGGGTTGACGTTCCCCCAGTAGCTCTCCGGCTGCGGGTGGATGAGCGGATCGCCGTAGACCTCGGAGGTCGACGCCAGCAGGTATCGTGCGCGCTTCGCCTTGGCGAGCCCGAGGGTGTTGTGGGTGCCCAGCGAACCGACCTTCAACGTCTGGATCGGCAGCTCGAGGTAGTCGATCGGGCTCGCCGGCGAGGCGAAGTGGAGGACGTTGTCGATCGCCTCGTCGAGATAGAGCGGCGTGCTGACGTCGTGCTCGATGAAGCGGAACGCCTCTTCGCCCTCGAGATGAGCGAGGTTGGCGGGGTTGCCGGTGATCAGGTTGTCGACGCAGATCACCCGATGCCCCTCGGCGATCAGGCGGTCGACGAGGTGGGAGCCGAGGAAGCCGGCGCCACCGGTGACGACGGTGGTCGTCATCCCGACGCGGCCGGGCGGCCGTCCGGGCGGCCGAGGGAGACGTAGCGGAAGCCCGCCTTGCCCATCTTGGCCGGCTCGTAGATGTTGCGGAGATCGACGATCAACGGCTGCTCGAGCAGCCCCTTCAGTCGCTCGGTGTCGAGGAAGCGGAAGCCGTTCCACTCGGTGACGATCACCAGGCCGTGAGCGCCGTCGGCGGCGTCGTAGGGGCTGTCGCAGAAGACGACGTCGTTCCACAGATCGCGACAGGCGTCCATCGCGGCCGGATCGAAGGCGCGCACCTCGGCGCCGGCGTCCCGCAGCCCGTCGACGATGGTCAGCGCCGGCGACTCGCGGATGTCGTCGGTCTCCGGCTTGAAGGAGAGGCCGAGCACCCCCACCGTCCGTCCGTCGAGGCCGCCGAACGCATCGTCGATCTTGCGCACCATCCGATTCCGCGTGTCGTCGTTGGCCTCGATCACCGCGTCCATGATCTTGAAGCGCAGGCCGTGGTCGCGCGCGATCTGGGCGACGGCGCGCGAGTCCTTGGGGAAGCAGGAGCCGCCGTAGCCGGGACCGGGGTGGAGGAACTTCGGCCCGATCCGATCGTCGAGACCCATCCCCCTGGCGACCGTCTCGACGTCGGCACCGAGCTTCTCGCACAGGTGGGCGACCTCGTTGATGAACGAGATCTTGGTGGCGAGGAAACCGTTGGAGGCGTACTTGATCAGCTCGGCGCTCTCGACGTCGGTGACGACGAACGGCACGTCGGCCACCCGCAGCGGGGAATAGATCTCGAGCATGATGTCGATCGCCCGCTGGTTGCGGCTGCCGATCACCACCCGATCGGGGCGCATGAAGTCCTCGATCGCCGAGCCCTCGCGCAGGAACTCCGGGTTG
>JBPEXA010000576.1:0-2386 GCA_052032135.1 Thermoanaerobaculia bacterium
GGCCGACGCCGGTGGCGATGCTGGTCGTGATCGGCGTGTTGGGCCCAGTCGTCGGGCTCCTCCTCGAACGCATCATGCGCACGTTCAAGGGGGCGAGCGCCGGTACCACGCTGACGGTGACCATCGCGCTGACGATCATGCTCATCGGCATCATCCAGACGATCTTCCCCGACGACCAGGCGGCGCGGGTCGTGCCGTCGTTCTTCGGCAGCGACCGAATCGTCGAGGTGTTCGGCGCACGACTCCTCTGGGACCAGATCTTCGTGATGGTCATCGCCATCGGTGTGGCGGTCGCGCTCCGCTACCTGCTCTACGTGTCGCGCACCGGGGTCGCCATGCGCGCCGTGGTCGACAACCCCGATCTCGCGTCGCTGAACGGCACGAACCCGGTGGTCATCGCCCGGTTCTCCTGGGTGCTCGGTTCGACGCTCGCTGCGCTGGCCGGCGTGCTCATCGCTCCCGGCCAGGGTGGCCTCCAGGCGGCCATCTTCGCCTTCGCCGTGATCACCGCGTTCGGTGCGGCGGTCGTCGGGAAGCTCCAGAGCCTCCCGCTCACGTTCGCCGGCGCCCTGGGTCTGGGCGTGCTGCAGAACTGGGTCAACGGCATCGTGCTCGTGAACCCCGACACCATCATCGGCGACCGCTTCCTCACGATCATCCCGTGGAGTTCGATCGGGACGGCGCTCCCCGGCCTGTTCCTGCTGGGAGCACTCCTGTTCCTGCCGGAGCAGCGCCTGTCGGTCGGACGTCTCGTCGGGCGCGACGAGCCGCGGACGCCGAGTCTGCGCGAGTCGGTGGTCGGCGGCGTCGTCTTCGTCGCGCTGCTGGGCGTGGTGTCGGCGCTCATGCCGTCCGACTACCTGACCGACGCCGCCCGGGCGATGGTCTATGGCGTCTTGTTGCTCTCGCTCGTGGTCCTCACCGGCTTCTCCGGTCAGATCTCGCTCGCCCAGTACGTGTTCCTGGGCGTGGGCGCCTGGGCGATGGGGAGCGTGGGCACCGGGAACGACCTGCTCGGCCTCGCTGCTGCCGCTGCGGTCGCCGTCCCACTCGGCGCGGTCGTCGCCCTCCCCGCACTCCGCCTCACCGGCCTCTACCTCGCGCTCTCGACCTTCGCCATCGCGGTCGCGAGTCGTGAGCTCATCTTCCAGAACGACAAGATCTACGGCATCGACAACCAGGTCGTCGGCCGTCTCGAACTGCTCGGGCTCGACTTCAGTGGCAACCGGATCTTCATCGTGTTCTGCGGTGCAGTCTTCGCCGCCGTCGGGATCGGCGTCCTCGCCATCCGCCGCTCGGCCTTCGGCCGCCGGTTGTCTGCGATCCGTGACTCCCCCGCAGCGTGCGCGACCCTCGGGCTCGACATCCGTCGGACCAAGCTCGTCGTCTTCTGCACGTCGTCGGCCATCGCCGGACTCGCCGGCGGACTGTTCGGCGGCGTCAACGCCTCGGTCGGCACCATCGACTTCGAGTCGGTGAACAACGTCGTGCTCTTCCTGTTCGCGTTCGTCGGCGGCGTCACGACCGTCACCGGAGCGCTGATCGGGGGCATCCTCTTCGCCCTCCTGCCGCTCGTGCAGTCTGAGTCGCCGCAGCTCGCCGGCGTCGTGTTCGCCGCCGTGGCGGTCGCCGCCGTGCTGCTCGGCAAACAGCCCAACGGCATGGCGGGTCTGTTGTTCGAACGCGCGGCACGCTGGCGCCGAGCCGCTGCCGTGTCCGAGTCCGAGCGGCGCGGCGAGCCGCTCCCGCCGACGAGGGAGCCCCAGCATGCGTAGGTCGTCGCGCACGCGTCGCCGCTTCGCCTTCCTCGCACTCTCCGCCTTCGCGCTCGGCATCGCCGGTGCGCCTGCGGTACGAGCGCAGGAGGAGGCACAGCCCGACCTCGACCAGTTCGGTGGAGTGATCGCCTCCGCTCGTGGCAACGGTCTGCAGGTCACCTACGACTCCCCCAACCTCGTCGCGACCGGCTCGCCGGTCCTGCAGTTCTCGGTCCCCGAGGCGCTGGCGACCATCTCGTCGGGGCCCGTCGGCTACTCCCTCGCGAGCTTCCTCTTCCCCGGCCCGCTGATCGCCGACCTCGACGCTGCGCTGAGCGCCAGCGGCCAGTCCACCGGCATCCCGCCCTACCCCATCCGTTCCGAGGCGTTCTTCCCCGCCGGGCCGCAGGAGGCGTCGGAGGGAGAACAGGGCGTCGAGATGAGTGCGCGCACCGACTTCGCCGACTCGGAGGCTGCCGCCTCGTATGCGGGACTGTCGATCGACCCAGCGGCCTTCGTCGGGGGGATGGCCTCCCGCTCCCAGTCGGCGGTCGTGGGCGACCAACTCGTCACCCGGGCGCGCAGCGAGGTGACCGACATCGCGATCGCGGGCGGCCTGATCGCCATCG
>JBPEXA010000577.1:0-3791 GCA_052032135.1 Thermoanaerobaculia bacterium
GCCGCGGGCGGCTCGACGAGGCGGACGAGCTGATCGCCAAGGCCGAAGCGCTGCGTCCCGGCTTCTTCCAGCTCGACTTCATCCGCTACGTGATCGCGATCCTGCGGCGGGATTGGGAGTCGGTCGATCGTCAGCTCGCGGCGATCGAGAAGCTGCCGTTCCCCTTCGCCCGCTCCGCCGTGCTGGGGCTGCGGGTGAACGCGCTGCTGTACCGCGGCCAGGGCTCGGCCGCCCAGGGGCTGATCCAGCCGTCGATCGACGCCTGGCCCGGTCCGAGCCTGGCACGGGCGAACTCGCACGCCGGTGCCGCGATCGGCTACTACGTCTTCGGCGACGCGCGCCAGGCCCTCATCCATGCTCGGTCGGCGCGCCAGGAGGGGGCCGGTCAGAACCCCGATTTCGTCGGTCACGGCATCCAGGTCCTCGCTCACGAGATGCTCGGAGAGTCGGTGAAAGCCGATGAGCTGCTCCGGGAGTTCGACGAGCGAGTGGAGCGCATCCCCGGGGACGCGGTCCGCTACTTCCGTGACGAGATCCAGGGGCGGCTGGCGATCCTGCGCGGCGACCGGACGGCGGGGATCGTCAAGCTGGCAGCCGCGGCCGATCGCCTCCCCGCGGGCGACACCAACGCTCCCCGCATCCTCTACGCGCTGGGCGAGGCGTACCTCGCCGAGGGCGACACGGCACGAGCGGAAGCGACGTTCCGGCAGATTCTCGATCTCCAGGGCGCCCGCGCGTTCTCGGGCTGGGACTTCGTGCGCAGTCACTACCAGCTGGCTCGTCTCCTGGAGGAGAGCGGCCGCAACGAGGAGGCGGCGGACCTCTACCGGCAGTTCGTCGACTACTGGAGCGACGGGGATCTGGAGCGCGAATGGGTCGCCCGCGCTCGCGCCTATCTGGCGACGGCGCCGGCGGCGGGCGGGCCCGATCGTCAGGGCCGGTAGGGGGCGACCGCGGCGGCGGGCCTGCCCGGCTCCGGCCGCTCGTGGAGCGTGAGCAGGCTGTCGACCGGCGGCAGCTCGCCCGCCGCCAGCTCGGTCGCCGTCAGTTCGGTCGTGCGGCCGGAGGGCCAGCGGACGGCCACCCGATCGATCCTCTCCGCCCGGCCCAGGCCGGCTAGGAGGGTGGAACTGTTCTGCGCGCCGAACCCCTCACCGCAACGATGCTCGATGCTCCGGCGCCGGCCGCCGGCGTCGATCTCCACCCGGGCGCCGCAGGCGTCGCGGGCGCTCCAGGACCCGTCGGCAGGACCGCCACCCTGGCCGCCGACGAGGCGCACCGCGAGGAAGCGACGGTCGGCGAGCCGATCGCCGATCCGGTTGCGGAAGAGCTCGAGGGTCGGCGCGTTGGCGTTGGCGACGGCGAGGTCGACGAAGCCGTCGCGGTCGAGATCGAGTCGCGCCAGCACCCGCCCGTCGGCGCGCGAGTCGATGCCCGAGACCGCCGAGACGTCGACGAAGTCTCGGCCCTCGAGGTTGTAGAAGAGATTGTTCGGCTCCCGGCCGCTGGTCGAGTACGCCTGTTCGAAGTCGATACCCCCCGGGAGCGGCAGCGCCAGCTTCCACAGGTCGCTCGTCAGGCCGGCGACCCGCTCTTCGCTGCTCACCTCGGCGAGCGCGGCGTCCTCGCGCACGACCATGCGCCAGAAGATCGGTCAGGTGTCGACGGGCAACGGCGTCACGACGTCGGGGGCGGTGTAGTAGCCGTTGAGGACGGCGAGGTCGAGCCAGCCGTCGTTGTCGACGTCGGCGAACTGGCCGCCCCACGACCATCCGGTCCGTTCGACCGCGAGGTCACCGGGGTCGCTGCCCGACACCACTGCGAAGCGATCGCCGTCGACATTGCGGAACAGCGTGTTGCCGCCGGCCATCTTGGCGAAGACCGGCTCCAGCTGGGCGATCTTGCGGGTGATCCGCGAGCCGGCACGGCTGTACATGTTGCTGACGTAGAGATCTTCGCGACCGTCGCCGTCGTAGTCGCCCCACGCCACCCCCATCCCGAAGCCGCGGTCGGCGGTGCCGCTCGGCGCCGTCACGTCCTCGAAGGTGCCGTCCCCGAGGTTGCGGTAGAGGTTGTTGGGCCCGTAGTCGTTGGCGAGGTAGAGGTCGACGTCGCCGTCGACGTCGATGTCGGACCATGCCGCCTGGTAGGTGTGACGGAAGAGAACGAGATTCGCGGCTCGGGTGGCGTCCTTGAAGCGGAGCCCACCGGTGTTGCGCAGCAGCACGTTGGCCGGCCCCGCCGAGTCGACGTTGTTGCGCTCCTTGGCGATCAGCTCGGCGAGCTCGTCCACGGTCGGTTGGGGGAGGCTCGGATCGATGGCGACGACCCCCTCGACCGACAGCGGCAGGGTGAGCTTCTTGGTGTAGGTGGCGACGTAGAGGTCGAGGAGGCCGTCACCGTCGACGTCGGCGGCCGAGGCGGAGGCGACGTACTTGGGCAACGTCACTCCCGCCGTCGCCGAGACGTCGACGAAGCGGCCGGCCCGCTGCTCCAGCAGCCGGCTGCGCTCCAGCGTCCGGCAGAGGAAGGCGTCGAGGTCGCCGTCGTTGTCGAAGTCGAGGAAAAGGGCGCACGAGGTGTGACTGGGGATGTCGAGGCCGAGGCGCTCGGCGACCTCCTCGAAGGTGCCGTCGCCCCGGTTGCGGTAGAAGCGGTTCCGTCCCCATTGCGGCATCAGGTAGAGGTCGTCCCAGCCGTCGCGGTCGAGGTCGGTCACCGATACGGCCGGGTGGCGGTCGTGAGAGACGGCGTGGAAGGCCGGGTGCGGCGGGTCGAATCCTTCGGGGTCCTGCAGCATGGCGCGCACCCACTCCTCCTGCTGCGATCGCCGCGCCGCCTCCGCCTCGTCGGCCCCCAGCGCCTGCTCGGCGACTTCGGCGAACCAGGTCTCGCGCGCTTCGAAGAGCCGGGCGGGGGCGGCCGGAGCGAGCGTCTCGACCTGCCAACCGCCGGCGTCGAGCCGCCAATCGGCGACGATCTCCATGGTCGCGACGCGGCCGGCGGCGCGCAGCGTCAGGGTGGCGGTGGTGCGGAACCGCTCGCCATCGCCGTCGACGAAGTCACCATCGTCGAGATGCAGGTCGGCGACGACCGGCGCTCCGGTCCACGCCGACAGGGACGGCCACGGGGCCGCGGCGCGGACCGGCACACCCGGCTCGTCGGCGGCGTGCCATCGCCAGCGACGGACCCCCAGCGCATCGAGCGCCCTTGCGCCGGACCCGTCCACCGACTCGGGCGCCGGCGCCAGCTCCATCACCAGCGCGTCGGGGAGGATGCGATCGAGGGGCGGATCGCCGCCGCCGATCCACCCCTCCAGTCGCTCGGCCGTCGGCAGCAGGTCGAGCAGCACCTCCTCCACCCGGTCGACCCGTTCGATGCTCGCGAGGAGGTCGGAGGCCGACGGTCCCTGGGCGGGCGCGAGGACCGGGGCGGCCCACCACAGGAGGCCGATGGCGCCCACTGCCGATCGCCGGACGGAGACCACCGACAGACGCTATCAAGGGCGCCTGCCCGGTGGTCATCGTCGTCGATGCGCCGGCCGGATCTCTACGGCGTCGGCTCGATCTCCCGCCCGCACCGCAGCTTGAGCCGCGCCATCTCCAGCTCGTCGGCGATCAGGCGATTCGCGGCGTCGTCCGGGTCCTCTCCTTCGATGTGGGGGCCCGACAGCCACGCCCACACCTCCGGCTCGTCGTCGCAGTAGACGTGGAGGTTGGCGTCGGACCCCTCGTACTGGCCGAAGCCGAAGGTGACGAAGTCGCCGAGTCGCACCCAGGTGCCACGCCCGC
>JBPEXA010000578.1:0-3918 GCA_052032135.1 Thermoanaerobaculia bacterium
GTCGCGGGAGCGCCGCTCCCGCCGTGTCGCGCACTCCACCCCCGCCTCCCGCCGCCACACCGCCTCCGGAGCTGCCGCCGCTGCCACCGTCGGCTGCCGGCGACTCGCCGCCACCACCACCGCCTCCCGCGCCGCCGGCGGCGACCACCCCCGCCGCCGACGGGGAGGCGCTGTTGCTGATCCGCGCCATGATCGCGGCGGCGCAGGCCGACCATCGGATCGACGACGAGGAGAGGCGCCGCATCGTCGAGGCAGTGGCGGACGCCGGCCTCGGCGACGCCGAGCGCCGCTGGGTGGAGGCCGAGATGGAGCGGCCGGTCGACCTCCCGTCGCTGGTGGCGGCGGCATCGACCCCCGAGCTCGCCCGCCAGGTCTACCTCGCCTCGCGCCTGGCGATCGACGTCGACGCCCCCTCGGAAGAGCACTATCTCAACCGGTTGGCGGCCGCGCTCGGCCTGACGTCGGAGGCGCGCGCCGAGCTGGACGGGATGGTCTGAGCGCGGCGCGACGAGGCCTCTCTCCGGTTGCATGAGTGTCGTTCAAACACTATAATGAGTGTGCGCCCGACACGAAGAGAGGAGGCCGACCATGACCGAGCGTGATCGCCTGTCGTCGCCCGCCGTCGACGAAGGGAGCTCGCCACTCGATGCTCGACGGGCCGTCCGGAGCGCCGGCCGACGGGCCGCCCACGTCGCCCGCCGCCGCAAGAGCCCCGAGGACCGCCTGAAGGCGGAGCGCATCCAGCTCCAGCGGCGGCTCGCGCGGCTGCGGCGCGAGTGCGGCCGCGAGACGCCCGCCTGAACGGACGGCGGCCGCGGGCGTGAGAGCATCGACCGGTGCTCCCCCCCGCGGTCGCCGGCTTCTTCGAGGCGCACCAGAGCCTGCTCTGGGTGCTGACGGTCGCCGTCGACCTGTCGCTCACCCTGCTGATGTTCCGCCTCTTCGGCAAGCAGGGCCTCTACGCCGTCATCTGCCTCAACGTCCTGCTCTGCAACCTGCAGGGCCCCAAGCTGACGACCGTCTTCGGGATGCCGACCAGCCTCGGGGTGATCCTCTACTCGGGCATCTACTTCGCCACCGACCTGCTCTCCGAGCGCTACGGCAAGCGGGAGGCGAACCGTGCGGTGCGGATCGGCTTCTTCGTCAGCGTCTTCGTCGTCGTCTTCATGGCGATCAGCCTGCTCTTCCTGCCGACCGAGGCGAGCGAGGCGTCGAACCGCCTGGCGGTCGACGCCCACGAGGCGCTCGAGTTCCTGTTCGGCTACACCCCCCGCTTCGTCTTCGGTTCGCTGATCGCCTACATCGTCAGCCAGAGCCACGACGTCTGGTTCTTCCATTGGATCCGACGGCGCACCGGCCGCCGGCACCTCTGGCTGCGCAACACCCTGTCGACCACCGTCTCGCAGGCGATCGACACCGCGATCTACTCGCTGGTGGTCTGGTGGGCGGTGCTCGACCTGCCGACCGCCCTCCAGCTCGCCGGCGTCAAGTACCTCTTCAAGGTGATCGTGGCGATCGTCGACACCCCCTTCATCTACTGGGCGCGCGGCTGGGGCACCGGCGACAACGACTGGCAGGACCCGGCGCGGGTGGGCGGGTGACCTCCGGCGGCGAGGACCGCGCGGCGGTGCGGGTGCCGCCGCCGCTGCTGTTCGTGGCGTCGACGGTGGCGGGGGCGCTGCTCGAGCGCCGCCTGCCGGTCGGTCTCGAAGCATCGACGGCGACCGCGGTGGGAGCGGGCGCGGCGCTCGCGGCCGGCGTCGCGCTGATCGCCGACGCGCTGGCGAGGCTGGTGCGCTCCGGGCAGCATCCGGAGCCGTGGAAGCCGACGCCGTCGATCGTCGATCGCGGCAGCTACCGTCACAGCCGCAACCCGATCTACCTCGGGCTGGCGCTGCTGCAGCTCGCCGCCGGATTGTGGACGGCGAGCGGCTGGATTATCCTCCTCCTGCCCGTGTCGGTGGCGGCGGTCCAGCACTGGGTCATCCGGCACGAAGAGGCCTACCTCCTACGAAGATTCGGCGACGACTACCGGCGCTACCGGCGACGGGTGCGGCGCTGGCTGTAGCGACCCCGAGATCGACACGACGGCTGACCCCATGCAGGTGGTGATCATCGGCTCCGGCATGGCCGCCCTCGGCGCCGCGCATCGGCTGCGCGAGGCGGGCATCGCCCCGGAGCTCTACGACAAGAAGCCCTACCCCGGAGGGCACACCGCGTCGTTCGCCCACCCGAGCGGCTTCGTCTTCGACGACGGCCCCCACGTCTCGTTCACCAAGAGCGAGCGGCTGCAGCGGCTGCTCGCCGACAACGTCGGCGGCCGCTTCGAAGAGGTCGCGTGCCGGGTCAACAACTACTACCACGGGCACTGGGTGAAGCACCCGGCGCAGTGCAACCTCTACGGCCTGCCCGCCGACCTGGTGGCGACCGTGCTCGAGGAGTTCGAGGCGCTCGAGGGCCAGCCGTGGCCGCAGATCGACAACTACGAGCAGTGGCTGGTCGCCAGCTACGGCGAGACCTTCGCCCGCAACTTCCCGATGCGGTACGGCCACAAGTACCACACCTGCGAGGCGTCGCAGATGACCACCGACTGGCTCGGCCCGCGCCTCTACCGGCCGAGCCTCGAGGAGGTGCGCTACGGCGCCACCCACCCGGAGACCCCCGACGTCCACTACGCGAACCTCATCCGCTACCCGACCGAGGGCGGGTTCTACGCCTACCTCGAGCCGTGGATCGAGCGCGCCGACCTCCACCTCGAGCACGAGCTGGTGGCGGTCGACCCGAAGGCGCGCCAACTGCGCTTCGCCAACGGCGTGGTCGCCGGCTACGACGAGCTGATCTCGACGGTGCCGCTCCCCGCTCTGGTGCCGATGATCGCCGGCGCCCCGGACGACGTGCTGGCGGCGGCGTCGCGCCTCGCCTGCACCCGCTGCGTGGTCGTCAACCTGGGGATCGACCGCGAGGGGGTCTCCGACCACCTGTGGACGTACTTCTACGACGAGGACATCCTGTTCAGCCGGCTGAGCTTCCCCCACCTCTTCTCGTCGCGGACGGCGCCGCCGGGGACGAGCGCCATCCAGGCGGAGTGCTACTACTCCGACAAGTACAAGCCGCTCGACATCAGCGGGCGGGAGGTCGCGTCGCGGGTCGAGGAGGATCTCGTCCGCTGCGGTCTGCTGCGGCCGGACGATCGGGTGCTGATGCGAGAGGTGCGGCCGGTGCGCTGGGCGAACATCATCTTCGATCACGACCGGCCGGCCGCCCTGGCGACGGTCCACGGCTTCCTCGCCGACGTCGGCATCCGCTGGGCGGGACGCTACGGCGAGTGGGGCTACCACTGGACCGACCAGTCGTTCGTCAGCGGCGAGTCGGCCGCCTCCAAGGCGCTGACCCGGTCGCTCGCCTGACCTCGCCGTCGCCCGGCCCCGGTGGCCGGACGAGCTAGCCGAGCTTGCGCAGCACCAGGTGGGTGGTCTCGGGGATCGGGATCGCCTCGTAGTCGTCGCGGCCGTCGAGGAAGCCGTCGACCGCGCGGCGGACGCCGTCGAAGCCGCCCAGCTTGGGGAGGTAGTCGTGGATCATCACGAACCCTCCCGGCGGCAGGCGGGGGAAGCAGTGCTCGAGGGCGCCGCGGGCGGGGTCGTGGAGGTCGCAGTCGTAGTAGACGACGCTGAAGCGATCCTCCGGCAGCTCGGCGAGCACCTCGGGGACGAAGCCGCGGACGACGCGGGCGGGCGGGAAGCGGGCGAAGGTGGCGACGATGTCGGCGTACGAGCCGTCGCGGAAGAGGCCGGCGGCGGCCTCCGGATCGTGCTCCGACAGCTCCGGGAACCCTTCGAACGAGTCGACGAGATAGTAGCGGCGCTCGTCGCCGAGCAGCTGGTTGGCGAGGCAGATGGCGAGCGCGTTGCCGCCACG
>JBPEXA010000579.1:0-3820 GCA_052032135.1 Thermoanaerobaculia bacterium
GTCCGGCCGCCCGCCGAGCTGGTGGTGATCGACTCCGGAAGCCGGGACGGCACCGTGGAACGACTCGCCCGCCAGTCGCCCGACCGCCTGCCGATGACGGTCGAAGTGGTCGGCGCCAACGTCGGCTTCGCCGCCGGCATGAACCGCGCCCTCGAGCTGAGCCGATCGCGGTGGGTCCTCTCGCTCAACGCCGACTGCCGCCCCGATCCCGACTTCATCGAGCGGTTGCTGAGCGCCGCCGACGGCGATCGCTCCCGGCGGGTCGCCGCGGTGACCGGCAAGCTGCGGCGCGCGACCGGCGACGAGGGGGTGCGACTCGACGCCTGCGGCATGATCGTCACGCCGGCGTGGCGGCATCACGACCGCGGCTCGGGAGAGCCCGACCGCGGCCGCTACGACCGCCGGGCAGAGGTGTTCGGCGCCACCGGTGCCGCCGTCCTGCTGCGGCGTCGCGCGCTGCTCGACGTCGCCGTCGACGGCGCCGCGTTCGCCGAGGAGTTCCACTCCTACCGCGAGGACGCCGAGCTCGCTTTTCGTCTGCGGGAGCGCGGCTGGTCGGTGGTCTACGAGCCGACCGCCGGCGCCGAGCACCGACGCCGCGTCACGCCCGCCCGGCGCTCCCGCCTCCCCGCCGAGATCAACTACCACTCGCTGAAGAACCGCTACCTGCTGCGCGCCTATCACCAGTCGGTCGGCAATCTGCTGTGGACGCTCCTTCCGACGTTGGTCCGCGACCTCGGGGCGCTGCTCTACGTCCTGACCTTCGAGCGCAGCTCGCTGGAGGCGTACCGGTGGCTGTGGCGTCACCGCCGTCAGATCGCCCGCAAGCGGCGCGTCGTCGCCGCCCGCCGCACCGTCCGGCGGTCGGCGATCGAGCGCTGGTTCTGGATCCGGGAGCTGCCGGCGTGAGCGGCCTGCGCGTCGCGCTGATCGGCAGCCGCGGCGTGCCCGCCCGCTACGGCGGCTACGAGACTCTCTTCGAGCAGCTCGGGCGCCGTCTCGTGGAGCGAGGTTTCGACGTCACCGTCTACTGCCGCTCCCACTACACCGAGCGCCGGACCCGCCGCCACCTCGGCATGCGGCTGGTGGTGCTGCCGACGCTGCAGACCAAGTACCTCGACACTCCGGTGCACACGATGCTGTCGGTGCTCCACGCCGGTCGACGACGTTTCGACGCCGCCCTCGTCGTCAACTCGGCCAACGCCGTGTTCATCCCCTGGCTGCGCTGGTGGGGGACGCCGGTCGCCCTCAACGTCGACGGCATCGAGCGACGGCGCGCCAAGTGGGGATGGCCCGGGAGGGCGGTCTACGCGTTGTCGGAGCGACTCGCGACGCGGCTTCCCGACGCCCTGGTGACCGACGCCGAGGTGATCGCTCGCCACTACCGCCGGCTGCGAGGCGCGGAGTCGACGGTGATCGCCTACGGCGTCGACGCCGAGCCGTTGCCGCCGGGCGAGACCCTCGATCGGCTCGGCCTCGCAGCCGGCCGCTACTTCCTCTACGTCAGTCGCTTCGAGCCGGAGAACAACCCGCACCGCGTCGTCGAGGCGTACCGGCTGGTCGGCGGCGATCGCCCGCTGGTGATGGTCGGCGGCGCCCCCTATGCCGATCGCTTCGTCCGCCGCTTCCGCCGCGACGCCGATCCCCGGGTCCTCTTCCCCGGTGCGATCTACGGCGACGGCTATCGAGAGCTGCTGTCGAACTGCTCGGCGTACATCCAGGCGACCGAGGTCGGCGGCACCCACCCGGCGCTCGTCGAAGCGATGGGGTACGGCTGCTGCCTGCTCGCCCACGACACCCCGGAGCATCGGGAGGTCGCGGCGGGCACCGCCCGCTATTTCCGGGTCGACGACCCGTCGTCGCTCGCCGCCCGTCTCGAGGAGGTGCGCGCCGACCCGGCGGCGGCGGCCGCGGCCGGCCGCGAGGCGGCGGAGCGCGCCCGCAGCCACTACAGCTGGTCGGAGGTGACCGACCGCTACAGCCGGCTGCTCACCGGTCTCCGACGGCGTCCCGAGCCCGCCGACTGAGGGGTGCGGACTCCATCCTCGGCGGCGATCGGGATGCGCTATTCTCGATCGCACTGCGGACGCCGCCCGCTCGAGGTGGTCGGTACGAGACTCCGATGCTGAAGGAACGAGCCAGGACGGTCGCGGGCCTGCTGTTGGTCCTCGACCTGATCAACGTCACCCTCGCCTTCCTGGTCGCCTACTGGACGCGCGACACGCTGCTCCCGGCGCTCGGCCTCCGCCCCCGCAGCCTCTACCCGCTCGCGAGCTATCTGCCCCTGCTGCCGCTCGTGCTCCTGATCTGGGGGTTCCTGCTGTCGCGCTTCGGCGGCTACCGCTCCCACCGCACGATGTCGCTGCTCGACGAGGGGTGGTCGGTGCTCAAGGTGTCGGCGCTCGGCAGCCTGGTGCTGGTGGTCTGCATCTACCTCTTCCGGCTCGATCAGGCGCTGCTCGGCGACGACGCCATCAGCCGCATCTGGATCGTCCTGATCGCCGTCTGCTCCGCCGCCACCGTGGTCGCCGGCCGCACCGTGGTGCGCACCTTCTCCCGCCTCGTCCGCGCCAGCGGCTACAACTACCGGACGGTGCTGGTGGTCGGCACCGGTCCCGCCGCCCTCGCGGTCGCCGAAGCGATCGCCTCGCACCACTACTGGGGATACCAGGTCCTCGGCTTCCTCCGCTTCGGGTCGGAGATCGGTGATCGCGAGCTCCCCCACCCCGTGCTCGGCACGCTCGACGACGTCGCCGAGGTGCTCGACAGGGAGGTCGTCGACGAGGTGGTGTTCGCGGTGCCGCGCGCCAAGCTCAGCGGGCTCGAGAATCTCTTCCTCCAGCTCGAGGAGCAGGGCGTGCTGGTACGGCTCGCCCTCGACGTCTTCCCCCACACCCGCGCGCGGGTCGAGGTCGGCGACCTCGACGGCATCCCGCTGCTGACCTTCTCGACGGTGCCGAGCGGCGCGGCGCGGATGCTCCTCAAGCGCACCCTCGACCTCGCGCTCTCCCTGGTGATGCTGGTCGCCGCGCTGCCGGTGATGGGTCTGATCGCGCTCGGCATCCGGCTCACCTCGCCGGGCGGCATCCTCTTTCGCCAGACGCGGTGCGGCCTCAACGGGCGGCGCTTCACGATCTACAAGTTCCGCACCATGGTCGAGGACGCGGAGACGCGACGCGCCGAGATCAAGCATCTCAACGAGATGGGCGGACCGGTGTTCAAGGTGCGCAGCGATCCCCGGGTGACCCGGCTGGGTCGATTGCTCCGCCGCTACAGCCTCGACGAGCTGCCGCAGCTGTGGAACGTGTTCGTCGGCCACATGAGCCTCGTCGGGCCGCGCCCGGCGATCCCCGAGGAGGTCGCGCAGTACGAGCGGTGGCAGCGGCGCCGCCTCTCGATGCGACCCGGCATCACCTGCCTGTGGCAGGTCAGCGGCCGCAACGAGATCGATTTCGATCGCTGGATGGAGCTCGACCTGGAGTACATCGACTCGTGGTCGCCATGGCTCGACCTCAAGATCCTCGCGCGGACCGTGCCCGTCGTCTTGAGTGGTCGCGGTGCCTCGTGACCGCCTGACCGCAGTCCTCGTCAACTGGCGCCGTGCCGGCGCCACCCTGCGGACCGTCGACCGGCTACGGGCGTGGCAGCGACCGCCGGCTCTCGTCGTGGTCGACAACGGGTCGCCGACGGCGGCGGCGCAGCGACTCCGCGCGGCGCTGGCCGAGGGGGAGTGGATCGCGGCCGGCGACAACGTCGGATTCGGCGCGGCTCACAACCTCGCCCTGCAACGGGTCGACTGCGAGTACGTCCTGCTGCTCAA
>JBPEXA010000058.1:0-4201 GCA_052032135.1 Thermoanaerobaculia bacterium
GGCCCGCCACGCCCGGTACCTGCTCGACGTCGGGCAGCCGGAGGCGGCGCGCGACGAGGTGCGGGTGGCGCTGGCGACCGTCGAGTCGCTGCGCAGCGGAGTGGTCGATCCCGACCTGCGCGCCGGCCTGACCTCGCGGAGTCAGGCCGACTACGCTCTGCTCGTCGACATCCTCGAGCACCTCGACCGGCGGTTCCCGCGGCAGGGGCACGCCGCCGCGGCGTTCGCCGTCGCCGAGCGGGCGAAGGCGCGCAGCCTCGTCGAGCTGCTCGCGGAGTCGGAGGCCGACCTCATCGGTGACCTGCCCGCCGCGCTCCAGCGGCGTCGATCCGATCTCGCCGGTCGGCTGTCGGCCGCGCAGCGCCGGCTGGCGGCGGCGCTCGGCAGGCCCGAGCTCGACGACGGCGAGCTCACCGCGCTGCGGCAGGAGGTGCACCGGCTGCACCGGCAGCGCGAGGACCTCGACCGCGAGGTCCGCCTCGCCGATCCACGGTGGGACCGCCTCGCGTACCCGAGCCCGATCGCGGTCGAGCGGGTGCAGCAACTGCTGGGCGCCGACCAGGCGTTCGTCACCTTCGTGCTCGGGGAGCGGCACTCGTTCGTGCTGGCGGTGACCGCCACCGAGCTGGCGCTCGAGCGCATCGCCGGCGAAGGAGAGCTGCGCGCCGCGGTGTCGGAGTTGCGCGCCCACCTCGACCGCCCCGGTCGCCGCACGATCGGCCCGTTGCGGACGGTCGCCGCCCGCCTCTACGAGCAGCTCCTCGCCCCCGTCGCCCGGGTGATCGACGATCGCTCCCATCTGCTGCTGTCGCCCGACGGTGTGCTGCACTATCTGCCATTCGAGGCGCTGGTGGCCCCTCGCGCCGGCGGCGACGACTACCTTCTCTCCCGCTGGGCGGTGTCCTATCTGCCGTCGGCCACCACCCTGGAGCTGCTCGAGAGCAGGGACGACGCGGCGCCGACCGCGACCGCCTTCGCCGCTTTCGCCGATCCGACGCTGCCCGGGTCGGTCGACGGCGCCGGCGCGCCGATGCCGGAGGGGTCGATCGCCTCGAGCACGCAGTGGCGATGGCGACGACTGACCGGCGCCCGCAACGAGGTGGGGGCGATCGCCGCTCTGTTCCCCGCCGGATCGGCGGCGGTCTTCGTGGGGGAGGCGGCGACCGAAGGGAGGTTCCGGTCGGCCGCGGCGGTGCGCGAGGCTCGCTTCGTCCACGTGGCGTCGCACGCGGTGATCGACAGCGCGGAACCGGCGCTCTCGGCGTTGCTGCTCGCCGGCGAGGAGGACGGCGACGACGGCCTGCTGCAGCCCCACGAGGTGGTCGATCTCGATCTGTCGGCGGAGCTGGTGGTGCTCTCCGGCTGCGAGACCGCCCTCGGACGCCAGATCCGCGGCGAGGGGCTGGTCGGCCTCGCCCGCTCCTTCCTCTACGCCGGCGCCGACGCTGTCGCGGTCAGCCTGTGGCCGGTGGAGGACCGCTCGACGTCCAACCTGATGCTCGCCTTCTACCGCGAGGTGACGGCGGGAGCGGGAGCGGCGGAGGCGCTGCGGCGAGCGAAGCTGGCGCAGATCGCCTCCGGGGCGCAGTCCCACCCCTACTACTGGGCCCCCTTCGTGCTGGTCGGTTCGCCCTCCTAGAGCCGATCCGGTAGGATCCCACCGAAGTCCACAACGGAGGGCGGCGGCCCCGCGGGTCGCGGCTGGAGAGGAGGTCCCATGGGGAATGGTGGGGTCAGCATCGGCGATCACGATCCGCCGACCGGGAACGTCTTGAACGCGGCGGGGGCGGTCGACATCGTCGCCGGCGGCCTGCTGCTGGTGTTCTCGGAGCTCATCCACAACATCATCGGCGTCGGGCTCATCGCCTTCGGCATCTTCCTGCTGTACTACGCCCGCACCCACCGGGTGCCGGCAGGCAAGGGAGAGTGACCGCGGCTCAGAAGGACGGCGGGGGGGTCGGCGGCAGGTCGGGCCCGTCGAGGCGGTTCAGCAGCGCGTAGACCGTCGGCACCGGCAACCCGACGACGTTCGTGTAGTCGCCGTCGATGCGGACGACGAACAGCCGTCCGAGGCCCTGGATGGCGTAGCCTCCCGCCTTGTCCATCGGCTCGCCGCTGTCGACGTACCACTCGATCTCGCGGTCGCTCAGCTGCGCGAAGGCGACGACGGTGGTGACGGTCGCGGTCTCGGTGCGATCGCTGTCGACGTCGTGGACCGCGACGCCGGTCGACACCTCGTGCTCGCGCCCGGAGAGGCGGCGGAGCATCCAGATCGCGTCGTCGCGGTCGCTCGGCTTCCCCAGCAGCCTGCCGTCGACGGCGACGATGGTGTCGGCGCCGAGGACCAGCTCGCCGGCGCGGGCATCCGCCGTCGCCTTGGCGAGCGCCAGGCGCTCGACGTAGGCGAGCGCGTCCTCGCCGTCCCGCTGCGTTTCGTCGACCTCCGCCGGCCGGACCAGGAAGTCGTAGCCGAGATGCTCGAGGATCCGGCGCCGGCGCGGCGACGCCGAGGCGAGCACCAGCTCGCTCACGGGTAGTACCCGCGCAGCGTCTTCGCCTCGAGATCGCGTTGCGACATCTCCACCTCGATCGACCGGAACGCCTCGCTGGGCGAGGTGTTCGTCGACTGGTAGGCGAGATAGTAGCGGGAGCGCAGCTCGTCCTGGATGGTGTCGTAGATGTCGTAGAGCTCAGCGGCGTCGTCGACGAAGAAGGCGCGCCCGCCGGTCTCTTCGGCGATCCGCGTCAGCTTCTTGCGGGCGTCGCGCAGCTTGGAGTTGAAGTCGAGGCCGACGGCGTAGATCGCGACCCCGGCGCGGCGGGCGTACTCGAGGGTCTCGTCGAAGGTGAACCGGCTGCTCTCGTCCTGTCCGTCGGAGAGCACGATCAGCGCCCGCTGCCCCTTGATGCCGTTGAAGTAGTGGAGGGCGAAGATCAGGCTGTCGTAGAGGGCGGTGCCGCGCTCCGCCTTGAGGCCGGCGAGCCCCTTGCCGAGCTGCGGGAGGCGGTTGGTGAACTTGGCGGCGAGGAACGGGACGTCGTTGAAGGTGATCAGCGTCGCCCGGTCCTTGGGGGTGATCGTCGATTCGAAGAAGGTGAGCGCCGCCTGGCGGGCGTCCTCGAGGCTCTCGTCCATCGAGGCGGAGGTGTCGAGGAGGATGCCGGCGTGAATCGGCAGGTTGGAGACGACGTCGAACCGCATCGGCTGCTGCTCGACGCCATCCTCCTCGACGACGAAATCGGTCTCGGTGAGGTTGGCCACCGGGCGGCGGTTGCGGTCGAGCACCGCGATGTAGAGCTCGACGAACTGGATCTCCACCTCGTCGAGGTAGTCGGGGGCGTTGACGAACACCAGATCCTCGGTCGAGTTGCCGTCCGGCTGGTAGGCGACCGCGCGCACGTAGGCGAGCTCGCCGCCGGGAGGGAGGAGGATCGACTGCACCCACGGCGGCTGGTAGAGGGTCGCCACCTCGGTCTCGTTGACGTAGAACTCGACCCGCTCGACCACTCGCCCCTCGGGCACCTCGACCCGCGCTTCGGCGCGCAGACTGCGCTCGTAGGTCACCCCGCGCCGCGGCTCGACGAGCTGGACGTCGAAGCGGTGTGAGCTGGCGTTCAGGGTCAGCTGGTCGCGCGCCACCTCTTCGTCGGCGGCGTCGTAGGCGACGGCGGTCAGGGTGCGCATCCGCGGCATGTCTCCGAGGTCGAGCTCGACGCTGTACGGCGGCTGCCGCTTGGTGAGGATCGGCTGCCCTTCCATCAGGAAGGTGACCTCGTCGATATCGCTGCCGGTGGTGAGGGCGTCGATCCGCAGCAGGCCGGCGTGGAGGTCGCCGTAGGGCTCGATCAGCGTGATCGTCGAGTCGGTCGTCGAGATCGCGCGGTTGGCCTCCTCGAACAGACGGCGGGTCTCGTCGTCGACGATCACCGGCGCGAGGCGATCGACCTCCGGGACCTCGATCGGCCGACTGACGCGCTGCGCCTTCTCGCTGTTGAGATCCTCGATCTTGAGGACCAGGGTGTAGTCGCCGGGGCGCAGCGTCCGCTCGATCACCAAGGGCACCTGCTCGCTGGGGAGCTCGGCGTCGCTCAAGTTGAAGCGATAGCGGAAGTTCTCGAACAGCCGGTCGCCCAGCAGCACCTCGCCGGTGACGACGAGGTTGTAGGAGCGGTGGCCGGCGAGCTCGGAGCGGCCGACGTC
>JBPEXA010000580.1:0-1604 GCA_052032135.1 Thermoanaerobaculia bacterium
CGGATGGCGGACAACGCCGACCTGCCGCCGATCGCCTATCTCGCGACCCACGGCACGGCGTCGATCCCCGCCTCTCTCGACGTCGCCCATCCGTTCACGCGTGAGGCGACGGTGGTCAGCGGCTTCGCCGACTCGTGCTTCGCGCCGCTCGACGGCCTGCGGATGGCGGTCGAGCGCCACCGATCCTCGGACGCCGCGGTGACGCTGGCGCTCTTCGCCAGCGACCGGCCCGACAAGACCGACATGGTCGAGGTCGATGGTGACCGGGTCATCGGGCTCCGCGTCAAGCCCGGCCCGTGCGACCTCGAGCTCACCTTCGGCGGGCTCGTCTGGTCGCCGGCGGTGACCGAGCTGATGCACGGGCTGCTCGCCGACGAGACCTGGGTGGAGGCGGCGGCGGTGCCGCATCGCGAGCTGCAGGTGAGCCATCTGCTGGAGGCGGTGCTGCGGGAGGGTTGGGTGATCGACAGCGTGCGGCCGACGGGCGGGCGCTACGTCGACGTCGGCACGCCGGAGGACCTCGAGCGGATCCGCCGCCGGGAGGTCTCCCTCTGATGGCGAGGGTGACCGTCCTCGGCTCCGGGACCTGCGTGCCGTCGGCGCGCCGGGGGCCGGCCGGCTACGTCTACGAGGGTGCCGGCCAGCGGGTGCTGGTCGACAGCGGCAGCGGCACGCTCGGGCGGATGGCGGAGGCGGGGATCGATCACGGCGAGCTGACGGCGGCCGCCTACACTCACACCCATCCCGATCACACCGCCGACCTCGCGCCGCTGCTGTTCGCCATGAACTACACGCCGGGCCTGGAGCGCACGGCGCTCCTGCGGGTGATCGGCCCGGCCGGCTTCGGAGAGTTCCTCGCGGGGCTGAGCGAGCTCTACCCCGGCATCCGCCCCAAGTCGTACGCGATCGATCTCACGGAGGTCGCCGACTCGACCGTCACCCTCGGCGCTCTCGTCGTTCGCTCGTTCGTCGTCGAGCACGCCGGCTACGCCGCCGTCGCCTACCGCTTCGAAGGAGACGACTCGGTGGTCGTCTTCTCCGGCGACACCACCGAGTGCCCCGGCATCGTCGCCGCCGCCGAGGGGGCCGACCTGCTCGTCATCGAGGCGTCGTCGCCGTTCGACGATCGTGACCCCGGGCCGCACCTCACCGCCGCCGGAGCCGGTCGCGTCGCCGCCGAGGCGGGAGCGGGCACCGTGGTGCTCACCCACCAGTTCCCGGTCTGCGACGACCACGACATGGCGGCGCTCGCCGCCGAGCAGTGCGACGCCGACGTGCTGGTCGCCGAGGATCTGATGGTCCTCGATCTCCCCGCCGCCGACTGACCGGCCCGCTGCGTGAGGGGGCGGGAGCGCTCCCACCCGGCGGCGTGTTCCGGCCGGGCCGCGGCGCCGTTAGCCTGGCGGCGGAGGGGAAAGGAGAGCGACGATGAAGGTCCGGGACGTGATGAAGTCGATGCCGTCGACCTGCCACCCCGACGACAACCTCGCCGCCGCCGCCGGGCGGATGAAGGACGTCGGCTGCGGCATCCTGCCGGTGGTCAGTCGCGACGGCGTGCTGGTCGGTGTGCTCACCGATCGCGACGTCTGCTGCGCGGTGGCGGG
>JBPEXA010000581.1:0-7377 GCA_052032135.1 Thermoanaerobaculia bacterium
CGCGTCAGCGCCATCCGGTCGGCATCGCACTCCCAGTCGACGTGACGGGCGTTCTCCGCCAGGCAGTCGCGCTCGAGATCGGCCAGTCCCTGTCGATCGCCGGCGTGCAGCAGGTCCCGCCGCTGCTCCATCACCCGGAACGGCGCCCACGACTTGGGGTAGACGACGTCGGCGCCGGCGAACGCCGCCGCCATGTCGTCGCCGACCTCGAAGCTGCCGCCGCTCGCCCCGGCGTGCGCGCGGGCGGTGTCGACGATCTCGGGGAGCAGCTCGTAGCCGTCGGGATGGGCGAGGACGACGTCCATGCCGAAGCGCGTCATCAGCGCGATCACGCCCTGGGGGACCGACAGCGGCTTGCCGTAGCTGGGGGAGTAGGCCCACGTCATCGCCAGCTTTCGCCCCCGGAGGTTGTCGACGCCGCCGAAGTGGCGCACCAGCTTGGCGAGATCGGCCATCGACTGCGTCGGATGGTCGAGATCCGACTGCAGGTTGATCACCGTCGGCCGCTGGTGGAGCACGCCCCGCTCGAAGCCGTCGACGACCGCGTCCCGCACCTCCCGCTGGTAGCGATCGCCCTCGCCGAGATAGATGTCGTCGCGGATGCCGATGACCTCGGTCATGAACGAGATCATGTTCGCCGTCTCGCGGACCGTCTCGCCGTGCGCCACCTGCGTCGTCGCCTCGTCGAGACTCTCGACGGCGAGGCCGAGGGCGTCGCAGGCGGAGGCGAAGCTGAAGCGGGTGCGCGTCGACTGGTCGCGGAAGATGGAGATCGCCAGCCCCGACCGCCAGAGCCGGAACGACACGTTGTCGCGGTGCAGGCGATCGAGAATCTCGGCGACCAGCAGGGTCGCCAGCAGATCGTCGTCCGACCGCTCCCAGGTGAGGAGGAAGTCGCCGCCGATCATCGTCGGCTGCAGCGCCGCGAGGGCATCGAGGCGGCGGGCGATCGAGGCGTCCATGCCGGGTCTCCAAGTGGTTGAGGCGGCACAGGATACGGCAGGGACCGCGCCCGAGGCAACGGCCGACCCGCGGCGGACCGGCGGTGCTATTCTGCCGCCCCGATGACACCCAGCAGGACGGAGCCCAGGGGCCCGGCTCGCCGATGGCCGACCTGAGGCCCTACCCGTTCGGCGCCCTCGTGCGGCGCATGTTCCGCGAGCTCGAGCGCAACGGCTCGATCTTCGACCTGCCGGTCGGCCGCTTCGCGATCGAAGGGGCCGGTCCCGGGATCGACACCGCGGTCGACCTGCACGGGCGGCGCGCGGGCGCCCCCCTCGGCCCGGCGGCGGGCCCCCAGACCCAGATGGCGCAGAACCTGGTGCTGTCGTGGCTCGGCGGCTGCCGCGTCATGGAGCTCAAGACGGTGCAGGTGCTCGACGAGCTCGACATCCCGCGACCGTGCATCGACGTCCACACCGTCGGCCTCAACGCCGAGTGGTCGCAGGAGTTGAAGCTCCAGGAGTCGCTCGAGGAGTACGTCAAGGGGGCGATGCTGATCCGCATGCTCGAGGCGGAGCTCCCGACGCGACTGGGCGTCGACGCGGCGAGCTGCGGGCCGGTCGTCTACGACATGAGCGTCGGCTACGACCTCGATGGCATCCGCAGCGACGGCGTCCAGAGGTTCCTGCACGGGATGCGGGACGCCGGCGGCCTGGTCGACCGCTTCCGCCGCGAGATCCCGGCGTCCTGGCGCCACCTGCGAGACCTCGACTACCCGACCGAGCTGTCGGACACGCTGACGCTGTCGACCTTTCACGGCTGTCCGCCCGACGAGATCGAGGCGATCATCGACTTCCTGTTGCGCGAGCACCGCCTGCACTCGATCGTCAAGTTCAACCCGATGCTGCTCGGACGCGAACGGGCCCGGGAGCTGCTCTACGACGTGCTCGGCTACCACGAGCTGGAGGTGCCCGACAGCGCTTTCGACCGCGATACCACCTGGCCGCAGGCGGTGGAGATGATGGAGCGGCTCGGCGACACCGCCGATCGACTCGAGCTCGGCCTCGGCGCCAAGTTCTCCAACACCCTCATCGTCCGCAACACCCGCGGCTTCCTCGCCCCCGGGGAGGACGAGGTCTACCTCTCGGGGGAGCCGCTCCACGTGCTGGCGATCCAGCTGGTGGGGCGCTTCCGTCGCCGCTTCGGCGGCCGCTTCCCGATCTCGTTCTCGGCGGGCATCGACCGCAACAACTACCCGGACGCGGTGGCGCTCGGCCTGGTGCCGATCACCGTCTGCACCGATCTGCTGCGCAAGGGGGGGTACGGCCGCCTTCGCCTGTACCACGCCGAGCTGCGGCGGCGGATGGAGGCGAGCGGCGCGCGCGACATCGAAGGGTGGATCCGCTCGGCGTACGGCGTGGGGGCGGAGGGGTCGCTCGAGGCGGCGATGCTCGCCAACACCGCCCACTACGTCGACGCCGCCACCCTCGATCCGCGCTACACCCGGGCGGCGACCGACGATCCACCGCGCAAGATCGGCAGCCACCTCGAGCTGTTCGACTGCATCACCTGCGACCTCTGCGTGCCGGTCTGTCCGAACGACGCCAACTTCACGTTCGGAGCGGGGCCGGCGACGATCCCGGTGGTGCGCGCGGTCCGCGACGGCGACCGGTGGCGGTGGCGCCACGACGACACCCTCGAGCTCGTCGAGCGGCATCAGATCGCCAACTTCGCCGACTTCTGCAACGACTGCGGGAACTGCGACATCTTCTGCCCCGAGGACGGCGGGCCGTACATCGTCAAACCGCGCTTCTTCGGCAGCGAGACGGCCTGGCGGGAGGCGGACCTCGACGGCTTCCACCTCGAGCGCCGCGACGGCGAGGACCGCGTGCTCGGGCGCTTCGACGGCGTCGAGTATCGGCTCGAGGCGCGCGGCAGCCGGCGCCGCTACGCCGGCGACGGCTTCGTGCTCGACTTCGATCTCGACGACCCCGGGGCGCCGCCGCGCGGCACCGGGCCGGAGGAGGTCGACGTCACCTACGGGCACCTGATGGACTACGTCCGCGGCGCCGTTCTCGACGACGAGCGCGTCAACTACGTCAACGCCGCGAACAGCGAGGGGTAGCCGACGATGGCCGACCAGGATCTCGACCGACGGATCACCGAGCTGGTGGGGGGGACCGTCGACCTCGCCCGCGAGCTGCTGGCGGAGGCGGTGCGGATCCCGGCCGACTTCGTCGACCTCCCCCCCGACCGCGGCGGCGACCCGCTCTGCGGGCTCTCCAATCACGAAGGGCCACGGCTGGAATACCTGCGCCGGCGGCTGGTCGAGCTCGGCGCGGTCGGCGAGCCCGAGCACGCCGGCTTCGACGCCTTCGGCAACCTCGCCTGGACGGTCGCCGACGCCGGCGACGGCGTGCCCGCGGCGCAGAAGACGGTGGTCCTGTTCGACGGCCACACCGACACCGTCAAGGCGCTGCGGGAGCGGTGGCTCGAGGTGAGCCGCGGCGGCATCGACGCCTACGACGGGCTGGTCGACGCGTCGCTGATCGACCGCGACGCGCTGCGCCGCGAGCTCGGCTGGCTGCCGCCCGACGACCAGTGGCAGCACCTGCTGTGGGGTCGCGGCGCCGCCGATCAGCTCGGCGGCGTCGTCTGCCAGATCGTCGCCAGCGTCCTGCAACGGCAGCTGATGGCCGAGGGCCTCCTCAAGGGCGTGATCGTCCGCCACTACGCCACCGTCGCCGAGGAGGACAACGACGGCGGCGGCGCCATGTACTTCATCGGTCGCCAGCTGCCGCAGCTGTTCGCCGGCGGCAGCGGCCCGCTGGAGCGGCTGCCCGACGCGGTGGTGCTCACCGAGGGGACCGGCTGCGCGTCGGGGGGCGCACTCGGCATCTATCGCGGCCAGCGAGGGCGGATGCAGATCGAGGTCGAGGTGACCGGCAAGAGCTGCCACGGGTCGATGCCGCACGAGGGGCGCAACCCGCTCGAGGTCGGCAGCGCGATCGTCGTCGAGGCGACGCGGCAGGCGGAGCGCGGCTTCGCCGACGACCCGTTCCTCGGCGCCGGCACCCGGACGGCGAGCGTCGCCGAGCTCGAGACGCCGAGCGACTGCGCGGTGCCCGAGCGGTTCACCTTCCGCTTCGACCGCCGGCTCACCGCCGGCGAGGACCCGCGGGCGGCGGTCGACGAGATCGGCGGCCTGCCGGCGGTGGCGGCGGCCCGCGAGGCGGGGTTCGAGGTCGAGGTGCGGGTGCCGGTCTACGAGCAGCCGACGTGGCGCGGCTACGTGCCGGGGAACGCACAGATCTACCCCGGATGGGTGACCCCCGAGGATCACCCGGCGATCGAGGCGGCGATCGACACCTATCGGCGGGTGGTGACGCCGCTGGTGGCGGCCGACGGCGACGGCGGCGGCCTGCGCCGCGAGCCGCGGGTGTCGCGCTGGGTGTTCTCGACCGACGGCGTGGGGGTCCCGGTGGAGCGGCAGCGGCTCGCGGTTCCCGACGGCAAGGGGTGGGTGACGGCGGGGCGCTTCCATCACCCGGCGATGTTCGGCATTGGTCCCGGGATCGAGCAGAACACGCACAAGATCGGCGAGTGCGTCGACACCCGTGAGCTGGCGCCGACGATCGCCTTCTACGCCCGCTTCCCCTCGGTGCTGCGCGAGCGGTTGCGGGGCGCGAGCTGAGGCGGGCTCTCCCGCCGGAGCGCTAGAGCCCCCGCTCGCGATCGGTGCCGGGGATCAGGTTGTCGAGCGCGATGCCGAGCAGGGCTGCGACCGCCATGCCGGTCGAGCCGATCGAGGTGACGATGCCGGCCACCGCCGGTGGCAGGGCGGCGAGCAGACCCTCGGCGGTCGGCAGATAGCTCGCCAGCGTCTGGCCGGGCTGCAGGTTGCCGGTGGCGGCGTTGAAGTAGGCGGGGATCGAGAGGCCCATGAACAGCGAGAAGCCGGCGATGAAGAGGTTGCGATCGCTGGTGAGGTCCGCCCGCGCGAGCTGCTGGACGCCGATGGCGGCGATCAGCCCGAAGAGCGCGCAGTAGAGGCCGCCGACGACCGGGCCGGGAATCGCCGCCGCGATGCCGCCGAACTTGCCGAAGATCCCGAGGATGATCAGCAGCACCGCGCCGACCTGGACGACGTGGCGGGAGGCGACCTTGGTGAGCCCGACGAGGCCGATGTTCTCGGAGTACGAGGTCGACGCGAAGCCGCCGACCAGTCCGGTCACCGCGCAGCCGAGCCCCTCGGCGCCGATGCCGCGGGAGAGCTGGCGGGCGCTCGGGTCGCCGCCGCCGGCCATCTGCGAGCAGGCGTGATAGTCGCCGATCGACTCGATCATCGAGGCGAGGTAGCCGGCGAGAACGGCGAAGAAGAAGCCGGCGTGGAACTTCGGCGGTCCCCACGGCAGCAGCAGCTGCCACCGCACCCACTCCGCCTGCTCGGCGGCGACCAGGCTGACGTGGGCCGGATGGCCGGGCGGGAAGGCGCCGCCGCGCGACAGCAGCCAGCAGAGGGTGGTCACCGCGATCACCGCCATCAGGATCGGGAACAGGCGGAAGACGCGGCTGCGCTTCGACAGCACCAGCGAGAAGAGGATGATCAGCACGATCGTGAGGCCGGCGGTCGGCCAGTGGGTGCCCGCCTTCGGCGCGCCGTGCTGAAAGAGCGCCAGGCCGACGAGCATGATCACCGGGCCGATCACCACCGGGCTCAACAGCCGCTTGAGGGTGCCGGCGAGGCCGCTCCATCCGATGGCGATCTCGACCACGGCGCCGGCGAGGATGGCGCCCGCGATGTAGCGCATGGCGAGCGGCCCGGTGGCGACCCCGAGCTCGATCGCCTCGCGGTTGGCCTCGGCGACGATGAGGAAGAAGGCGGCGAGGAAGGAGAAGGAGACCCCCTGGACGATCGGCAGCCGCGAGCCGACGGTGGTCTGGATCAGGGTCGCGACGCCCGAGGCGAGCATCACCGACGAGATGAGCACCGCCGTCTCGGCGGGGCTCATCCCCATCGCCGGTCCGAACAGCAGCGGCACGCTGACCGTGGCGCCGAACATCGTCAGCACGTGCTGCGCGGCGAGAACGATCGACTGGCCGAGAGGCGGCCGATCGTCGAGGCCGAAGATCGGCTCGGCGGCGATGCTCATCGGGCGCCCATCCTATCGCCCCCACGGTCGGGCTCGGCGGACCGGCTGGTATGCTGATCACCTGATCGCGACCTCGTCAAACCCCGTTGCCGACGAGCTTTTCGGCCATGTCGCCCGAGCCCGCAGGCGGTCGGTCGGGTGAGTTCGATCGGCAGCAGCCCGCCGCGGCCCGACGGCCTGCCGAAGCTCGTCGGGGCGTCGCGATACGGCGACGATTTCGTGCTGCCGGGGATGCTGCACGGCGCGACGGTGCGCAGCCCGCACGCCCATGCCCGCCTCCTGGGGGTGCGATGGCAGCCGGAACGGGCGCCGGCGGACGCCGTCTGCGTGACCGCCCGGGACCTGCCGGGTCCCAACGGCGTGCAGCTGATCGATGACGCGTGGCCGGTGCTGGCCGACGGCGAGGTGCGCCATGTCGGCGAGCCGGTGGCGCTGGTCGCGGCGCCCTCCCGCCTGGCGGCGCTGCGCGCCCGTTCCGCGGTCGAGGTCGACTACGAGCCGCTGCCGGCGTCGTTCGACGTCGAGGCTCCCGACGCCGAGGTGCTGTCGCGCGTCACCCTCGACACCGGCGGCGTCGACGCGGCGCTCGCCGCATCGCCCCACGTCGTCGAGGCGACCTACCGCACCGGGCACCAGGAGCACATCTACATCGAGTGCCAGGTGATGACCGCCTGGTTCGAGGACGACGGCACCCTCGAGGTGGTCGGCTCGATGCAATGTCCTTATTACGTGCACAAGTCGCTGACCCACGCGCTCGAGCTGCCGGAGCACGCGGTGCGGGTGCGGGCGTCGACGATCGGCGGCGGCTTCGGCGGCAAGGAGGACTACCCGTCGATGATCGCCCTCCACGCCGCCCTGCTCGCCAGGGCGAGCGGTCGGCCGGTGCGCATCGCCTACGACCGCCACGAGGACATCGTCGGCACCACCAAGCGGCATCCGGCGGTCGTCCGCCACCGCACCGGCTTCGACGACGACGGCCGGCTGCTGGCGATGGACATCGAGGTGATCATGGACGGCGGCGCCTACGCCACGCTGTCGAGCGTCGTGCTGTCGAGGGGGGCGCTGCACGCCACCGGTGCCTATCGCTGCCCGGCGGTGCGGATCGAGGGGCGCGCGGTGGCGACCCACACGGCGACCAACGGCGCCTTCCGCGGTTTCGGCGCGCCGCAGACGATCTACGCCGTCGAGCGCCAGATGGACCGCATCGCGCGACGGGTCGGCGTCGACCCGTTCGAGATTCGCAGTCGCAATCTGCTGGAGGCGGGTGACCGCCTCCCCACCG
>JBPEXA010000582.1:0-10980 GCA_052032135.1 Thermoanaerobaculia bacterium
TCGCGCTGGGCGCAGGCGATCTGGGAGGTCTACTGGGCGCTCGTCGACCAGCACGGCTTCTCGACCGACATCTACGACGCCAACGGCGGCTTCGGCAACCAGCGGGCGATGCTCTACGTCAACGAGGGGCTCAAGAACACCGCCTGCTCGCCGACCTTCGTCGACAATCGTGACGGCATCATTCAGGCGGCGACCGACAACTACGGCGGCGCCGACGTCTGCCTGCTGTGGGACGCCTTCGCCGCCTTCGGGCTCGGCACCGACGCCATCTCGGGCGGCTCCAACTCGACGAATCCGACCAACGGCTTCTCGATTCCCGTCGAATGCCAGTGCCAGCCGAACCCGGTCGCCGATGCCGGTCCCGATCAGACGATCTGTCTCGGCGATTCGACGACCGTCGGCACGCCCGCGCTTCCCGACCACACGTACTCGTGGTCGCCGGGGGGCGAGACGACCGCCGAGATCACGGTGTCGCCGTCGGTCGACACCACCTACACGGTGACCGCGACGACCTCCTGCGGCAGCGACGTCGACGCCGCGACGGTGTTCGTCGACGACGGCTCGACGACCCCCGGTCTCAGCGACGACTTCGAGGGTGACAACAGCGACTGGACGACCAGCGGCCTGTGGCACGAGACCGTCAACTCCTCCTGCGCGTCGCCCGGCTACTCGTCGGCGGTGACCGCCTTCTATTACGGTCAGGATTCGACCTGCAACTACGACGCCGGCACCAACAGCGGCTCGCTCACCTCGCCGGTGATCACCGGCATCGACGGCGCGTCGACGCTCACCTTCGACTACTACCGCGTGGTCGAGAGCTACGCCGGCGGCTCCTACGACCGGACGACGGTCGACATCCTCCACGACGGCGGGACGACGACCGTCTTCTCGCTCGACTCCACCGACGCCTCGACCGCCGCCTGGGTGTCGAGCAGCGCGATCAGCCTCGCCGCCTACGCCGGCCAGAACATCCAGGTCCGCTTCACCTTCAATACCGTCGACGGTGTCGCCAACAACTTCACCGGTTGGTTCATCGACGACGTCACGGTCACCGGCAGCTCGAACTGCACGCCGGGCAACACGGCGCCGACGGTGACCATCACGGCGCCGACGACCGGATCGACCTACACCGAGGGCGATACGGTCAACTTCGCCGGCACCGCCAACGACGCCGAGGACGGCGACCTCACCGCCAGCCTGTCGTGGAGCTCCAACCTCGACGGCCCGATCGGCTCCGGTGGCTCGTTCTCGACCTCCACGCTGTCGGTCGGCAGCCACCTGATCACCGCCTCGGTGACCGATTCGGGCGGCCTCTCCGGCATGGACTCGGTGTCGATCACCGTCGACCCGGCGCCCAACAATCCGCCGACCGTGACGATCACGGCGCCGGCGGACGGCTCGAGCTTCGACGAGGGGGTGTCGGTCAGCTTCGCCGGCACCGCCAACGACGCCGAGGATGGCGACATCAGTGCCAGCCTGAGCTGGACGTCGAGCCTCGACGGCGCGATCGGCTCGGGAGCGTCGTTCTCGACCTCGACCCTGTCGGCCGGCGTCCACACCATCACCGCTTCGGTGACCGACAGCGGCGGCGAATCGGGCTCCGACTCGATCACGGTGACCATCAACGCGGCGCCCAACACGGCGCCGACGGTGACGATCACCGCGCCGGCGGACGGCTCGTCCTTCACCGAGGGCGACACGGTCGGCTTCAGCGGCACCGCCAATGACGCCGAGGACGGCGACATCAGCGCCAGCCTGAGCTGGACGTCGAGCCTCGACGGCGCGATCGGCTCGGGAGCGTCGTTCACCACCTCGACCCTGTCGGTCGGCGTCCACACCGTCACCGCGTCGGTGACCGACTCGGGCGGCCTGTCGGGCTCCGACTCGATCACGGTGACGATCAACGCGGCGCCCAACACGGCGCCGACGGTGACGATCACCGCGCCGGCGGACGGCTCGACCTTCACCGAGGGCGCGAGCGTCAGCTTCACCGGCTCCGCCACCGACAGCGAGGACGGCGACCTGACGGCCTCTCTGTCGTGGTCGTCGAGCCTCGACGGCACGATCGGCTCCGGCGGCTCGTTCTCGACGTCGACGCTGTCGGTCGGCGTGCACACGATCACCGCTTCGGTCACCGACTCGGGTGGCCTCTCCGGCTCCGACTCGATCACCGTGACGATCGAGGAGGTCACCGGCGGCGGTCCGGTGATCTGGATGTCGTTCCGTTCGACGACCTTCGTGCCGGGGATCGGCAACGTCGCCGACGACGACATCGTCGCCTACGATCAGGGCACCGGGAGCTGGAGCTTCATCTTCGACGGCAGCGACGTCGGCTTGAGCTCCAACGAGATCGACGGTCTGGCGATCCTGCCGAACGGCGATCTGCTGCTCAGCTTCCGGGTCGCCGGCTCGGCCGGAGGGGTGAGCTTCGACGACTCCGACGTGGTGCAGTTCAGCGGCACGCTCGGCCCGTCGACCAGCGGCTCGTTCAGCATCTACTTCGACGGCAGCGACGTCGGCCTCAGCTCGAACGGCGAGGACCTCGATGCGGTGGCGCTGGCGCCCGACGGCCGCCTGGTGGTCTCCACCCAGGGGAGCTTCAGCGGCTCCGGCGCCTCCGGTGCCGACGAGGATCTGTTCATCTTCACCGGCACCCTCGGGCCGTCGACGTCGGGCTCCTTCAGTCGGTACTTCGACGGTAGCGACGTCGGCCTCAGCGGCTCGAGCAGCGAAGACGTCGACGCGGCGGAGTTCACCGCCGCCGGCGACATGATCCTCTCGACCGTCGGTAGCTTCTCGGTGCCGGGCCTCACCGGCGACGACGAGGACGTCGTCGACTTCAGCGGCACCTTCGGGGATCCGACCTCGGGCGTCTTCGCCCTGCGGCTCGACCTCACCGCGCTCGGCATCTCGTCGAGCGAGGACATCGGCTCGCTCGAGATCGTCGAGTAGGGCCGACGCAGGAGTCGTCGCGGCTACCGGCCGTCCGCAGCAGCGGGCGGCCGGCGGTCGCTAGTCGAACGACGTCGTCGGGCGGTCGATCGGCTCGAGCGGGTCTTCTTCGGGGGTCGCGGCGACCCTCCGCACCCGATTGCGGCCGTCCCGCTTCGCCTTGTAGAGCGCGCGGTCGGCGGCGTGCAGCAGCTGCTCGGCGGAGGAGTCGCGGTCGGGGGTCACCGTGGTGGCGCCGACCGACAGGGTGATCACCTCGTCGCCGAGCACCGCTTGGAGCCGCAGCTGCTCGACGGCGGTGCGCAGCCGCTCGGCGACCAGGTCCGCCTCGTCCTCGTCGCTCGCCGGCAGCAGGAGGACGAACTCGTCGCCGCCGAAACGGGCGAGCACCGATTCTCCCCGCACCTCGTTGCGCAGCGTCTGCGCGACCTCCCGCAGGACCCGATCTCCCGCCTTGTGACCGTACTGATCGTTGATCTGCTTGAACTCGTCGACGTCGACCAGCAAGATGCTGAGCGGCGTGGCGTGGCGCGTGGCGCGCAGCACCTCTCGCTCGAGCGCCTCGTCGAAGTAGCGGCGGGAGTAGGTGCCGGTCACCGGATCATGGAAGGCGAGGCGGAAGACCTCCTCGTAGAAGGGGGTCTCCGGACTGCCCGCCTCGAGGAACTTGAAGGTCGCTTTGCCGATCTGGATGAGATCACCGTCTGCGAGACGGGCCGCCTCCACCGGCTTGGAGTTGACGCGGCAGCCGTTGCGGCTGTCGCGATCGTGCAGCTCGGCGGCGGCGCCCTCGAGCACGATGTCGGTGTGGCGACGCGACACCCACGGGTCCTTGAGGACGATGTCGTTGACGTCGCTCGAGCGTCCGATGCGCGTCGTCCCCTCCTGCAGCTCGTAGAAGCGAACCGCGCCGGGGCCGGCGAGCTGGACGAGGACGGGCGGGTCGGTCGAGCCGGCGTCGTCACCGACGCGCAGCCGCATGGTCCGGTTCAGGCTGGAGGTCGAGTCCGCCATGAATGCGCGTTCGACGATAGCAGCGAGCAGCAGATCGTGTCGCGGCGGCCGGAGCGGGGAAGGCTCAGGCCTGTGCGACGAGAACGATCCGCTCGCGGTCGGAGACCACGACCCCTCCCGGCCGCTCGACGGTGACGGCGAACAGATAGGCCTGGTCGACCGCGACCTTGGCGTCGATCGGCACGATCACCTCGGCGCCGTCGGCGGCGACGTCGAAGACGCCGCCGTCGACCGGATAGCGCTCGTCGCGCGCCCGGTCGAACACCCACAGCTGGTACTGGGCGATGCGGGGATCGTTCGCCTCGAGATCGCGGATGCGGAGGAAGCCGCGCTGCAGCGAAGGGCTCCACACCACGTCGCCGCCGGCACCCGTCGCCGCGGGATCCTCGGTCGCGCTCCACTCGAGCACGAGGGCGTCCGCCTCGGAGAGCAGCGCCTGCCGTTGCTCGGCGAGGCTCCTTTCGACGACCGGACCCGGCGAGCGGGCCTCGGCGGTCGTCTCCGCCGGCGGTGCGACCAGTCGCGGCCACCAGCCGATCATCGCCAGCGCGAGGGCGGCGGCGGCCGCCCACCATCCGAGACGGCCCGGAGCCGGCGGACGGGCGGGGGCACGCTCGAAGCGGACGACGTCGGCACCCTCCGTCGTTCCGACGACCGCCCGCCCGGACTCGAGCAGCCGCGCTCGCAGCGGGGCGGGCAGGGGGTCGAGCGGCCGGGCACCGGCGACCGCCAGGTGGACGGCGGCGGCGGCGAGGTCGAAGCTGTCGTCGTCGCGTCCGCGCTCGGCGAGCATCGAGTCGAGCTCCCTCGATTCGACCTCGGTGAGGTCTGCGGTGGCGCGGCCGGCGAGCAGCTCGTGGAGCCGGTGTTCACCCATCAGGCGGTCGCTCCACGCTCGCGGCTGGCGAGCTCCTCGCGCACCGAGGCGAGGCCGCGGAAGATGTGGGACTTCACGGTCCCGATCGGCAGGTCGGTCTGCTCGGCGATCTCGCGATGCGACATCCCGTAGTAGATCGACAGCTCGATCACCTGCTTCTGTTCGGGCCGCAAGTCGTCGAGCATCTCCGCGGCGGCGGCAGCCTCGGCGCCGAGCTGCATCTTGAGATGCTGATCGCCCGCCGGATCGGGCCCCGTCTCCGGAAACGAGACGAGCTGAGGCCGGCGTTGCGCCTTGCGGAGGCGGTCGATCATCTTGCGGCGCGCGATCATGGTGATGAACGTCTTTTCGGATGCGATCGACGGATCGAACTTGGCCGCGTTCTGCCAGATGGCGACGAAGGCGTCCTGGACGGCGTCCTCCGCTTCGGCGTTGACCCGATGGAAACCGCGGGCGATGGTCCAGAGCAGCCCGCCGTACTGGTCGATGCACTCGGCGACGGCGTCGGCATCACCGTCGGCGATCCTCTGGAGGGTCGTGGTCATCGGGCAGCGAGCGGGGGCTCCGGGATCGCCATCCTAGAGCAAACGCCGCGGGGTCGAAACCCCGCGGCGCGCTCGTCGGTACGACCTGATGCTACGGCAGCAGCACCGTGTCGATGACGTGGATGACTCCGTTGGCCGCCATGACGTCGGCAGTCAGCACCTGTGCGTCGTTGATCCGCACGGTGTCGCCGGAGGTGGAGAAGGCGAGCGTGCCGCCCTGCAGCGTTTCAGCGCTGTCGGTGGCCAGCACGTCGGCCGCGGCGAAGGTGCCCGGGACGACATGGTAGGTGAGCACGGCCTTCAGCTGCTCGATGTTCTCGGGCTGCAGCAGGCTCTCGACGGTGCCCGCGGGCAGCTTGGCGAACGCCTCGTCGGTGGGCGCGAAGACGGTGAACGGGCCGTCGCCCTTGAGCGCGTCGATGAGACCCGCGGCGTCGAGCGCGGCGGCGAGCGTGTTGAAGGAGCCGGCGGCGACGGCGGTGTCGACGATGTCGGGCTTGGCGGCCATCTTGGTCTTCGAGTAGTCGCCGGCGATGGCGGCGCCGCTGATGGCGATGACGAGGACGAGGGCGAAGGTAGCGATTCGGTTCATGAGAGGTCTCCTTGATGATTCGATGGGTTCAGGGGTGCTGCGGTCTGGTGATCCCTCGCGAAAGGATCGATCTGAGCTCGTACAAGCATCCTCTTCGCGGCATCGCCGCCACCGGTTGCAGAGCCTCCCGCGCGTCGGCCGCCGGAACCGCGGCGCGGGCGATCAGTCGAGCTCGAGACCGCGAACTTCGAACACCAGCCCGGCCGCCTGCGCAGGGGTCTCGACGGTGAACTGGCAGGTGTCCCAGTTGCGCTCCCCTTCGTCGAGCTCGAGCAGCAGGTCGCAGGTGCGCAGCCGCCGGCCGTCGGTGTCGACGAGATGGAAGCTCAGCCGGGCGAGCTTGTCCTTCCCCTCGTCGAGCTCGACGACGGCGCGGAGCTTGAGCTTCTTCGCCTTCTTCTTCGACCGGTTCTCGATCGACAGCACGGTGGCGTCCTCGTGGCCGGCGCACCGCAGCTCCTGCAGGTCGGCCGCCACCCATCCCGGGGCCAGCGCCTCCTCACCCCACTGCCCGAAGACGGCGGGACACTCGACCGTGTCGGCTGCGAGCGGCGTCGCCACCCACGACAGGACGAGGACGAGCGCGGTCGGCAGCTGACGGGTCGGACGCATCGGCGCAGTGAATGGTGCACCGAGGAGGAGTCGAACCCCCAACCTCCTGATCCGTAGTCAGGTGCTCTATCCAGTTGAGCTATCGGTGCACGTGCCCTGAGCCGGGCGGAGGGGGATTGTAGGACAACGCACAGACGGGAGCAAGATCGGAGGTCGCGATCGCTCCGACGAGGGCCTCGCGGCGCCGTTCCACTAGAGTCGGTTCGGGGATGACGGAAGCGATCTTCAGACCGGGTGCCGCGGGGCTCGGACGACGCCTGCCGCTCGCCGCGCTCCTGCTGGCGCTCGGATGCGCCAGCGGGCCGGCGGTGGACGAGACCCTGCACTGGATCCTGTTCGCCGATGGAACCTCGCTCGTCACCTACGAGGTGGCCTTCCCACCGATCGACCCGGCGACCGCCCCGGACGGCGATCTCGACGCCGCGGTGGTCGACAGGATCGACGAGGCGCGGCAGCTCCATCTCAACGGTTGGGACCCGTGGACCCGCCGCTTCGACCGCGTCGGCGCGGCCGACGAGCAGGGAGGCTGGATCAAGGAGAAGGGGTTGCTCGTCAGCGTCCGGCGGCAGGCGTGGCTCGATCGCCCCGACGATCTCGTCGAGCTGATGGCCGACACCGACCTCGCCATCGCCTGGCAGCCGGGAGACGAGGTCGCCGAGCTGTCGATCCTCACCGGCCCGTCGACTCGAGCGAGCGCGGCTCAGCTCGAGATGCTGGAGCGGCGGCTCGACGACTGGAGCGTCGCCGCCGTCGCCTATCTCGAGGAGGTCTCGCGCTTCTTCGCCTATCTCGACCACCACGAGGAGCGGTCGACGGCGCTGGTCGAGACGCTCTTCACCAGCGAGGCGCCCGACTTGACGCCCGGTGAGGAGCTGCTGATCGAGCGGCTGGTGGAGGCGTTCGGCCGCGTTTTCGAGGCCGCCGAGCGCCGACCGGGCGAGGCGTGGAGCCTCGAGGAGCTGGTACGGCTCGCCTACGACCCCTTCCCGGCCTCGCTCACGGTCGAGGTGGCGCACGACGGCGTGCTCGAGAGCACCGGCTTCGTCGACGCCGGTCGGGGCAGCTTCGAGGTGCCGCCGATCGGCCTCGAGCGGGCACTCGAGCAGCTCGAGCGCCGCTGGGTGGAGCCGCCGCTGCTGACGACCTGGGTGCGCATCGACCAAGGGCTCGACCCCGACTTCGACGCGGCCGCGTTCGCCGCCCTGCCAAGGGTGGTCGCCGAGCTACCGAGCAACGACGAGGTGGTGGAGGGATTCGCGCGAGCGGTGGCGCCCCCGCGGGAGTACCGCCTGCGCTGGATCCCTCGCGACAGCCGAGAGGACGGGGAGACGGACGCCGGGGGACCGGCCGTCAGTCGATGAGGCCGGTCATCGGGCTCGACGCCGCGGCGTGGAGGCGGCGCTCGATGCGGCCGGCGTGACGGGCGAGCCATCCCGCCTCCACCGCCAGGCGCATCGCGCGCGCCATCGCCGCGGGATCGTCGGCGCCGGCGACCCCGGTGTTCATCAGCACCGCGTCGGCGCCGAGCTCCATGGCGATGGCGGCGTCGGAGGCGGTGCCGACCCCGGCGTCGACGATCACCGGGACGCCGGCCTGCTCGAGGATGATGGCGAGGTTGGCCGGGTTGCGGATCCCCATCCCCGAGCCGATCGGCGCGCCGAGCGGCATCACCGCCGCCGCCCCCAGCTCCTCGAGCTTGCGGCAGACGATCGGATCGTCGTTGGTGTAGGGGAGGACGACGAACTCCTCGGCGACCAGGGTGCGCGTCGCCTCGAGCAGCTGCTCGTTGTCGGGGAACAGCGTCTTGGGATCACCGATCACCTCGAGCTTGATCCAGTTCCAGCCGCCGAGCTCGCGCGCCAGCCGTGCGGTGCGGATCGCCTCCTCGGCGGTGAAGCAGCCGGCGGTGTTGGGGAGCAGGAGATAGCGGTCGGGGTCGATCTGGTCGATCAGCGAGTCGTCGCCCAGGCGGTCGAGATCGACCCGGCGCAGCGCTACCGTCACCATCTCGGTGCCGGAGGCCTCGAGGGCGGCGTTCATGGTCGCGGCGTCGGGGTATTTACCGGTGCCGAGGATCAGCCGTGAGCCGAACTCGCGGCCGCCGAGCACGAAGGGGGCGTAGGGGGCGATGGCGGGGTCCTTTCGTCGGCGACGGGCGGATCCGCCCGTCGCGATGGGCATCGAGGTCTGACGGCTCAGCCGCCCGAAGCGCTGCCGGCGGGCACGTAGTACTGGGTGCCCTTGATCGGCTTCTTCAGCTGATCGACCAGCTCCTCGAAGTCCTGCTCACGGTCGACGACGTTGAGGTTGCGGGTGTCGACCACCAGCAGTGGCGAGCGATCGTAGTAGTGGTAGTAGTGGTTGTAGGCGTCGATCAGCTCGGACAAATAGTCTCTCGAGATGCGACGCTCGAAGCTGCGGTTGCGCTTGGCGATCCGACCGAGGCAGGTCTCGAGGTCGGCGGTCAGGTAGAGGACGAGATCGGGGACGGGGACCTGCGGCTCGAGCAGTGCGAACAGCTTGTCGAACAGCATCAGCTCGTCGTCGGAGAGGTTGAGGTAGGCGAAGATGCGGTTCTTGGGGAAGGTGTAGTCCGACACCAGGAACTGCTGGAACAGATCGCGCTGGAAGACGTCCTGCTGTTGCTTGAAGCGAGAGAGCAGGAAGTAGAGCTCGGTCTGAAAGGCCGATCCCTCGCGGTCGTTGTAGAAATCGGTGAGGAACGGGTTGTCGACATCCTCGAGGATCTTGGTGCCGTGGAACCGCCGGTTGAGCATGTTGACCAGCGTGGTCTTGCCGACCCCGATCGGGCCGTCGACCGCCAGGTAGTGCAGCGGGAGCGAGTCGGCCATCGCCTCAGCCGGAGACCGGCGCGGCTCGAGCGCTGTCGATCGGGTTGTAGAGCGTGTCGCGCTGCACCGGCCGGAAGCCCGCCTCGCGGACGATCCGCTCCAGCTCGGAGCGCTCCAGGTGCTGCTCGGTCTCGGCGCCGGCCATGTGGTAGATCGTCTCCTCGACCACCGTGCCGTCGACGTCGTCGGCGCCGAACGACAGCGCCACCTGGGCGAGCTTGGGAGTGATCATCACCCAGTAGGCCTTGATGTGCGGGACGTTGTCGAGCACCAGGCGGGCGGTCGCGAGATGGCGCAGATCGTCGGTGCCGGTGGTGTGGTATCTCAGCCCCATGTAGTTGTTCTCGGGGTGGTAGGCGAGCGGGATGAAGGCGTTGAAGCCGCCGCTCTGGTCCTGGAGATCTCGCAGCCGCAGGAGGTGGTCGACCTTGTGCTCGGGCCGCTCGACGTGACCGTAGAGCATCGTGCAGTTGCTGGGGATCCCGAGGCGATGGGCGACGCGGTGAACCTCGATCCACTCGTCGGCGTCGAGCTTGCCGTCGCAGATGATCTCGCGCACCTCCTCATGGAAGATCTCGGCGCCGCCGCCGGGCAGCGAGCCGAGGCCGGCGTCGCGCAGCCGGATCAGCACCTCTTCGATCGACAGCTGCTCCCGCTGGGCGAACCAGCCGATCTCGATGGCGGTGAACGCCTTGAGGTGGACGCTCGGGAACCGCTCCTTGAGGCCCCGCATCATCTCGAGGTACCAGTCGAGCGACAGGTCGGGGTGGAGGCCGCCGACGATGTGGAACTCGGTCACCCGATCGCCCCCCTGCCGCGCGGCGAGCTCCCACACCTCCTCGTGGCTCATCTCCCACGCGTGGTCCTCGCCCGGCAGCGCGGCGAAACCGCAGAACTTGCAGTTGTAGGTGTAGACGCAGACGTTGGTCGGATTGATGTGGCGATTGATGTTGTAGTACGCCGCGTCGCCGTGGAGGCGCCGCCGCACGGCGTCGGCGAGCCGGCCGAGATGCAGGAGGTGCCCGGTGGTGAGGCAGAGCATCGCGTCGTCGGCGTTGAGGCGCTCGCCCGCCCTCACTCGTGCGGCCAGATCGCGCAGCTCTACCGGGTAGCGTTCCGGCCGGATCGAGGCGTCCATGGGACGGCCGATGTTATCAGCCGGCCGGCCCCCGGTTGGGGGTCCGCCACCCCGCCGTACTACAATCTCGGGCTGGGCGCGCGGCAGCGCGCACGGGGTGGTGTCGATGCGATCGCGATGGCTCTTGGTGGGCTCGATGGTGGCCGGATGGCTGCCGCTCTCCGGCTGCTCACCGCCGGAAGAAGCCGCCGTCGACCCCCCGCGGCTGGTCGAGCGTCACGACCTGCTCGTCGCCGAGATCGGAGAGCCGCGGATGAGCCCCGACGGCACGGCGATCGCCTGGGCGCCCGTCGGCGACCCCCCCACGGTGGCGGTGCGGCGCCTCGACGCCGTCGCGGAGTCGCCGTCGGCCGAGGACGGTGCCGACAGCGCGGTCCGGACCTTCGCCGTCGAAGGGA
>JBPEXA010000583.1:0-1935 GCA_052032135.1 Thermoanaerobaculia bacterium
GGGGTGGCCGTCCTCGACGAGCATCCGGCCGAGCGCGGTCGCCAGCCTGGAGACGGTGGGGCGGTCGAGCGGCGGCTCGCCCGCCGGCCCGCGGATGCCGTCAGTCCCGAAGAGCCGTCCCGAGCTCGGCATCCGCGCCGCCTTCCTCGTCGCCGGGAGCGACGTTGGGAATCTCGAGCTGCACGTCGACCTTGACCGTGCGCTGCTCGCGAACGCTGACCAGCGCTTCGGGCGGCCGCACCGCGACCTCCTCCTGGAAGTCACGGGCGTGCCCGGTGAGGTCGATCGGCAGGGTGGTGACGCTCTCGAGCTGGTCGAGGCGCGAGGCCGGGCCCTCGACCAGCGCCTGGTTGGGGATCACCCGCCAGCCGAGGACCTTGGCGCCCGCCGACGGCTCGCCCTGGAACACCGGCTCGACCGAGACGAACTTGGTCACCTGCCGGTCGAGGGTCACCTCGATGACGTTGGGCTCGACCGACACCAGCTCCAGCCCCTCGGGGAGGATCACCTGGTCTTCGCCGATGGCGATCTGGTGGACGCCCTCCTCCTCCGGCAGATCGATGAAGACGTCGACGAACGGCGCCGTCAGCCCGCGGATCTTGCTCAGCCCGCCGCGTGCCCCGACCCGCACCGTCTCGACGCGCTGCAGCAGCAGGAAGCCCGTCGGCGGGTCGTAGCGCACTGTCGCCTCGATCACCTTCTCCGACTGCGGCTCGCGCTTCTCGGCGCTGAGCGCGAACCAGGCGAGGACGGCGAGCGACAGGGCGAGGATCCGCAGCCCCCAGGTGTTGGCGACGTCACTCATTGCGGTCTCCGATCTGCACGTTCACGTCCCGGATCAGGTACTGGTAGAGCTTGTTGCGCAGCGTCCGGGCGTCGAGGCCCTGCAGCAGCTGACCGCCGAGCGCCATCGAGATCTTGCCCGTCTCCTCCGAGACGACGACCGCCAGCGCGTCCGTCTCCTCGGTGATGCCGACCGCCGCGCGGTGGCGGGTGCCGAGCTCCTTGCCGAGGCTCGAGCGCGAAGACAGCGGCAGGAAGCAGCTGGCGGCCGCCACCCGATCCTGCTGGATGATCGCGGCACCGTCGTGGAGCGGGGTGTCGGGTGAGAAGAGGTTGGCGATCAGCGGATGGGTCGCCCTGGCGTCGATCTCGATGCCGTTCTCGATGTAGTCGCGCAGCCCCTCGAGCCGTTGCACGACGATCAGCGCGCCGGTGCGGCTCGCCGCCAGGGCGTTCGCCGCCAGCTCGATCTCCTCGATCGTCGACTGCACGCGGCTCTGGGTGTTGAGCCCCCACAGCGGGTTGCGGCCGAAGCCGGCGAGAGCGCGCCGGATCTCCTGCTGGAAGAGGACGATGATCGCCAGCGGCAGCAGGGTAAGGAAGCGCGACAGCAGCGACTGCAGGGTGATCAGCTGCGCCCAACCGGCGATGAAGCTCACCGCTCCGAGAAAGAGGATGCCGGAGAGGATCTGCACCGCCCGGGTGCCGCGAATGAGGGTGAGCAGGTAGTAGATGGCGATCGCCACCAGCAGGATGTCGAGGACATCGCGCCAGCTCAGCAGCTCCCGCCACCCCTCGAGGCTCACGATGCCTCCGCCGACGGAGCCGCCGCCGAGGTCCCCTCCGCCCCGTCGATCGCTGTCCACAGGTCGAGGAACTGACGGGTGGCGGCGACGTCGTGCACGCGCAGCAGCTCGACGCCGTGCCGGATGCTCCACGCCGCCGCCGCCAGGCTGCCGGGGAGGCGGTGATCGACGTCCGCCCCGGTCACCGCTCCGATGAAGCTCTTGCGGCTGGCGCCGACCATCACCGGCAGGCCGAGGTCGCGCAGGCGGGGGAGGGCGCGCAGGAGGGCGAGGTTGTGCCCGGTCGCCTTGCCGAAGCCGATGCCGGGATCGACGATCAGCCGCGAGCGCTCGATGCCGGCGGCGG
>JBPEXA010000584.1:0-3653 GCA_052032135.1 Thermoanaerobaculia bacterium
GCGAGCTCCGAGCCGTCGCCGCCCCAAGCGATCTCCATTCCGCTCAGGATCTCGGTGATCTTGATGCCGGTCACCCGGTTCAAGATCAGGCCGAAGCTGCCCTCGTCGTCGTGGTGCAGGAGCAGCACGACGCTGCGGTGGAAGAAGGGGTCGAGGACCTGCGGCATCGCGATCAGGAAGACCGGCGCTTGCAGGTCGGCCGCGGCCTCGGACATGGCGGCATCCTATCCCGCGGCCCGGGCCCCGAAACGAGAACGGCCGCGCTCTCGAGCGCGGCCGGAAGGTGCTGGTTGCGGGGGCAGGATTTGAACCTGCGACCTTTGGGTTATGAGCCCAACGAGCTACCGGACTGCTCCACCCCGCAGAGGGAGAATGGCATACGCCCTGGACGGTGTCAACGAGCCGCCGGCGACCCCGAAGGCGGTTGCAGCGCGGCAAGCTCGCCCGCTACCCTTGCCGCACCGGTTGCACGGTGCAGGGGAGATCGGGATGTTCGGCATCGAGGAGATCACCGCCAGGGAGGTACTGGACTCGAGGGGGAATCCCACCGTCGAGGCCGACTGCGCGCTCGAGAGCGGGGCGCTCGGTACCGCCATCGTCCCGTCGGGGGCGTCGACCGGGGAGCGCGAGGCGCTCGAGTTGAGAGACGGCGACGAGCGCTTCGGCGGCAAGGGGGTGCAGCGTGCGGTGGCGCACGTCGAGCAGGAGATCGCCCCCCAGCTCGTCGGCCTCGACGCGCGCGACCAGGCGCTGATCGACCAGCTCCTGGTCGAGCTCGACGGCACCGCCGACAAGAGCCGCCTGGGAGCCAACGCGGTGCTCGCGGTGTCGATGGCGGTCGCCTGCGCGGCCGCAGAGGCGGCGGCGCTGCCGCTCTACGCCTACCTCGGCGGGCCCGGCGGCACCGTGCTGCCGGTGCCGATGCTGAACGTCCTCAACGGCGGCGCCCATGCCGACAACTCGGTCGACATCCAGGAGTTCATGCTGGTGCCGGTCGGCTTCGACGCCTTCTCGGAGGCGCTGCGGGCGGGTGCCGAGATCTATCAGCTGCTCGCCAGGGTGCTCGCCGACAAGGGGCTGTCGACCGCGGTTGGCGACGAGGGGGGCTTCGCCCCCGATCTCGACAGCAACCGCGCCGCTCTCGAGCTGCTGGTCGAGGCGATCGAGCGGGCCGGCTATCGACCCGGAGAGCAGGTCGCGCTGGCGCTCGACGTCGCCGCCAGCGAGTTCGCCGCCGGGGACGATGACGACGTCCGCTACGAGCTCGCCGGCGAGGGGCGGCAGGGGCTGTCGGCGGACGACCTGGTCGAGATGTACGGTCGCTGGGCGGACGCCTTCCCGCTGGTGTCGATCGAGGACGGCCTGGCGGAGAACGATCACGCCGGCTGGCAGCGGCTGACCGCGGCGCTCGGCGACCGCGTCCAGCTGGTCGGCGACGACCTGTTCGTCACCAACCCGGAGATCCTGCGGGCGGGGATCCGCGACGGGCTCGCCAACGCCCTGCTCGTCAAGCTCAACCAGATCGGGACGCTGAGCGAGACGCTGGCGGCGGTCGAGCTCGCCAAGACGCACGCCTACGCCAACGTCATCTCGCACCGCTCGGGGGAGACCGAAGACACCTTCATCGCCGACCTCGCGGTCGCCACCCGGGTCGGCCAGATCAAGACCGGCGCACCGTGCCGCAGCGATCGGGTCGCCAAGTACAACCGGCTGCTGCGCATCGAGGAGGAGCTCGGCGAAGCGGCGAGCTACCCGGGTGCCGCCGCCTATCCCCGGAGCCTCCCATGAAGCCGGCGGAGCACGAAGCGTGGGTGCGGCGTCGGCGCCGACGGGTGCTGATCGCGGTCGGCGTCGCCGGCCTCGTGCTGATGGCCGCCGCCGTGTCGCGCACCTTGGGCGATCTGCGCATGGGCCGCGCGCACGAGAGCGAGCTGCGCCGGCAGATCGCCGACAGCGAGGCGCGCATCGAGCAGCTCGAGGATCGCGCGCGTCGACTGCGCTCCGACGCCGCGGAGATGGAGACCCTGGCGCGCGAGGAGCTGCTGATGGCGCGGCCGGGTGAGATGGTGATCCTGCTCCCCGAGGAGACGGCGGAAGCGGACGCCGCTCCGCCGCCCGCCGACCGACCCGCCGCCGACCCGGACCTGGGAGTCGACTGAATGCGCCGCTCGATCCGCTTCCTGCTCGAGAACTCGCTCTTCCTCATCCTCGGCGCGGTCGCCGGCCTGCTGTGGGCCAACCTCGATCACGAGGGATACGAGGCGCTGCTGCACTTCCCGCTGATCGAGAACCCGTGGATCGGCGCGCTCCACGACGGCCATCGGGTGATCAACTTCCACTACCTCGTCAACGACATGCTGATGGCGCTGTTCTTCGCCATCGCCGGCAAGGAGGTGTGGGAGTCGCTGCTCCCCGGCGGTCCGCTCAGCAACCCGAAGAAGGCGGCGACGCCGCTGATGGCCACCATCGGCGGCGTCGTGGTGCCGGCGGCGGTCTATCTCGTCGGTGCCGGCATGATCGGCCGGTACGACGAGCTCGCCAGCGGCTGGGCGATCCCGTGCGCCACCGACATCGCGTTCAGCTACATGGTGGCGCGGCTGATCTTCGGCGCCGGGCACGCGGCGATCCCCTTCCTGCTGCTGCTGGCGATCGCCGACGACGCGATCGGCCTGATGATCATCGCCATCGCCTATCCGAAGGGGGAGATCCAGCCCGCCTTCCTGCTGCTGTCGGTGGTCGGCTTCTTCGTCTGCCACCTCTTCCGGCGGCTGCGCTGGCACAGCTTCTGGCCGTATCTGCTGGTCGGCGGCACCCTCTCCTGGCTCGGCTTCGCCCTCGCCGGCATCCACCCGGCGCTCGGCCTGCTGCCGATCATTCCGGCGATGCCCCACGCCCACATCGACACCGGCCTGTTCGACTGGTCGATGATCGAGGACAGCGACACCCTCTCGCGCTTCGAGCACTGGTGGAAGAACCCGGTGGAGCTGGTGCTCGGGCTGTTCGGCCTGCTGAACGCCGGCGTGGTGCTGAGCGCCATCGGCGACGCCACCTATCTGGTGCTCGCCGGGCTGCTGATCGGCAAGCCGCTGGGGGTGTGGGGGTTCGGCCTGCTGGCGTCCAAGGGGCTCGGCTTCGGCCTGCCGCGCGGCATCCGCTCCGTCGACCTGATCATCATCGGCTTCGCCGCGGCGATCGGCTTCACCGTCTCGCTCTTCGTCGCCACCGTCGCCTTCCCGGCCGGTCCCGCCCAGGACGCCGCCAAGATGGGAGCGCTGGCGTCGTTCGCCGCCGCCGGCGCGACCTGGTTGGTGGCCAAGATCGTCGGCGTCACGCCGGTCGCCGGCGTCGACGATCCGCCGCCCCGGCACTGATCGCCGCCACTCCGTGCCCCGGCCGCCGGTGATCGAGCGCGCGACGCGGGCGCTGCGCGAGTCCGCCCCCTTCGCGGCGCTCGAGGCGGGCGCCCGGACGGCGGTCGGCCTGCCGGTGCCGGCGGCCGCCTGGGTCTGCGCGGTCCGCTGGGAGACGGAGGCCGAGGGGGTCGACAGGCCGGCGCTGGTGCTGGTGCCGCGGGAGGGCGACGCGATCGCCTGGGTCGAGGCCGCCGAATGGCTCGCCGCCGGCGCCGCCTACTTTCCTCCCCACGCCCTCAC
>JBPEXA010000585.1:0-6357 GCA_052032135.1 Thermoanaerobaculia bacterium
GTCCCGCCGCGGGTTCTTCTCCTGGGCGGCGGTCGCCTGGGTCGGCTTCACCGCCGCGATCGGCGGTTGCGTGACCGCCTGGGGGCGGTTCATGTTCCCCAACGTCCTCTACGAGCCGCCGACCAGCTTCAAGGTCGGCAGGCCGGAGGACTTTCCGCCGGGCGTCGTCGACGAGCGGTTCAAAGAGACCAACGGCGTGTGGATCGTCCACAACGACGGACAGCTCACCTCGCTGATCGCCATCTGCACCCACCTCGGCTGCCCGCCGGCCTGGCTCGAGGCACAGAACAAGTTCAAGTGCCCGTGCCACGGGAGCGGCTACTACAAGAACGGGATCAACTTCGAAGGACCCACCCCACGTCCCCTCGAGCGCGCGCGCATCTCGATCGACCCGAGCGACGGGCAGATCGTGGTCGACAAGGCGCAGAAGTACCTGTGGGAACAAGGGCAGTGGGACGACCCCAACTCCTACATCGTGATGGGGTGAGGGACAGGCACGCCGCCGAACCCGCCGGCGGGCGGGGGCGGGAGCGGTTCACGCACGGAGCCCAGCGCTGATGCTCAAAGACCTTCAGAAGGCCATCGTCAAGTCCCAGGTCTGGAAGTCGATCTTCCGGGTCGGCATCCCGACCGACAACCGCAAGCGGGCGATGGCGATGCTGGGCAACGTCGTCCTCCACCTGCACCCGATCAAGGTGAAGAAGTCGGGGCTGCGGATGAGCTACACCTGGTGCATGGGCGGCACCGCCTTCTTCCTCTTCCTGGTCGAGACGATCACCGGGCTGCTGCTGATGTTCTACTACCGGCCGACCGTCGAGTACGCCTACTTCGACATGGTCGACCTGCGCGAGGTGGCCGCCTTCGGCATCATGCGGGAGATGCACCGCTGGGGGGCGCACGCGATGGTGATCGCGGTCTGGCTCCACATGTTCCGTGTCTTCATGACCGGCTCCTACAAGCCGCCCCGCGAGTTCAACTGGAACGTCGGCGTCATCCTCCTCGTCCTCACCCTGCTGCTGTCGTTCACCGGCTACCTGCTGCCGTGGGACCAGCTGGCGATCTGGGCGATCACCGTCGGCTCGAACATGGCGCGGGCGACACCGTTCCTCGGGCACGAAGGCCCCGGTGCCGCCCTGCTCGAGCTCGGCGGCGCCAAACTGGTGCACGTCGGCAGCGACGCCCGCTTCGGCTTGATCGCCGGGCGGACGATCGGCGGCGGCACGCTGATCCGCTTCTACGTGCTGCACTGTGTCGCCATCCCCTTCGTCGCCGCCTTCCTCATCGCCGTCCACTTCTGGCGCGTCCGGCGGGACGGCGGCATCTCGGGGCCGGTGTAGGAGACGGTCGTGGTCGACGTCCTCAAGGAGCTGGTCAACTACTTCTCGGACCCGAAGTGGTCGTTCACGCTGACCACGGTCGTGTTCATCGCCGCCCTCTTCTGGCGCCGCCTGTGGACCAACACCGGCGGCCTGGTGATGCTCGTCGCGACCACCGTCTACTTCGCGGTCAGCATGCTCGACGAGAACTTCCGGCTGGTGGTCGCCAAGCCGGACAACGTGCCGATCGTGATGATGGTCTACTTCGTCGGCTTCTTCGTCTGGCTGTCGATGAAGAAGGCGTACGAGAACGACGAGCTGATCGCCGAGGGGCTGCCGACCTTCGAGAAGACCGAGTCGGACGACAAGATCTTCACCTGGCCCGACCTCGTCTTCTCCGAGTTCATCTGCATGGTGATCCTCACCGTGCTGCTGACCGTCTGGTCGATCGCGCTGCAGGCGCCGCTCGAGGAGCCGGCCAACACCGCGGTCGCCCCGAATCCGTCGAAGGCGCCGTGGTACTTCCTCGGCCTCCAGGAGATGCTCGTCTACTTCGACCCGTGGATGGCGGGCGTGGTGCTGCCGGGGCTGATCATCGTCGGCCTCTGCGCCATCCCCTACATCGACACCAACACCAAGGGGAACGGCTACTTCACCTTCAAGGAGCGGCGCAGCGAGATCGTCCTGTTCATGTACGGCTTCGTCGTGCTCTGGTGCTACCTGATCGTCGTCGGCACCTTCATGCGCGGTCCCAACTGGAACTTCTTCGGCCTCTACGAGTACTGGGACGTCAACAAGGTCGAGCCGCTCGTCAATGTCGACCTGTCGGAGTACATCTTCATCAAATGGCTCGGCATCGGCTTGCCGTCGTTCTGGCTGATCCGTGAGCTCCCCGGCATCGTGCTGCTGATCGGCTACTTCTTTGTGCTGCCGGTGGCGCTGACCAAGATGAAGTTCTTCCGCCGCTACTACGAGGAGATGGGGCCGGCGCGCTACTACGTCGGGATGTCGCTCTTCCTGACCATGATGCTGCTGCCGATCAAGATGTACCTGCGCTGGGCCTTCAACCTCAAATACCTGGTGCACATCCAGGAGTTCTTCCTCAACGTCTAGGCGCCCACGATGCCGGTACCTCCCGAAAAGCGACCCGATCGCCACTACAACTTCCGGCGGACGAACGTCCTCTTCGCCGTCAGCTCGATCCTGCTCCTGGCGACCACCATCTGGATGGTGTTCGCCGACTACGCGAAGCCGTGGAAGCGGCTGCAGTCGCAGTTCCGCGAGCTCGAGCGGCAGGCGGTCGCCGAAGCGCTCGAGGAGGAGCGGCAGAAGGTCGACGTCAACCAGATCGCCGCCCTCGAGGAGCAGCTCGCCGCGGAGGCCGAGCGACTGGCGGAGCAGCGCGCCGACATCGCCGAGCTGGAGGAGACCTACACCAGGATCGACAAGAAGGTGTACGGCATCGACGCCCAGGCGCGGGGGACGAAGTCGCTGCTCGACACCGCGCGCTACGAGCTCGATGCGGCGCTGCAGAAGGAGCGCGGCGTCGAGGCGGCGCAGGCGGAGGTCGACGAGCTGGTGGCGAAGTGGACCGACGAGCTCAAGGAGCTCGAGCTGATGATCGAGCAGCGCGAGGCGGTCGAGCAGCAGCTCGCCGACCGCCGGGCGAGGGTGACCGAGCTCGAGGGGTCGATGGCCGAGCTGCGCGGCGAGCTCAACAGCCTCGAGGCGCGGATCGCCAATCTCGACAAGAAGCTCGACTACTTCGTGCTCAACGCGCCGCTCACCGACTTCATCCAGCCCGACATCAAGGTCGAGCAGGTGATGGTGTCGGGGCTCTACCAGAACATCAACTTCACCAACGTCGACCGCGTCGACCGCTGCGTCACCTGTCACGTCGCCTCCAACCGTCTCGGCTTCGACGGCGAGCGGTGGGAGGAGCCGTTCCGCACCCACCCCCGCCCCGAGCTGTTCGTGATGCCGAGCTCGCCGCACCCATACAACACGTTCGGCTGCAGCAGCTGTCACGGCGGCCTCGATCGCGCCACCGATTTCGCGCGCGTCGGCCACAGCCCGGAGAGCGAAGAGGAAAAGGCAGAGTGGAAGAAGGAGTGGGAGTGGGCGAAGCAGAAGTACCTCGACACCCCGATCTACCCGGCCAAGTACTCGGAGGCGGGGTGCGTCACCTGCCACGCCGCCGAGGTGTGGACGCCGGGCTCGGAGGTGCAGGACGTCGGCCGCGAGCTGATCACGCGGATGGGGTGCTACGGCTGCCACGTCATCGACTACCCCGCCTACACCGACCTGCCGCGCCCCGGCCCGTCGCTCAAGCGGGTGGCGGCGAAGACCGACGCCGACTGGGCCCACAAGTGGATCGAGGCGCCCCGCGAGTTCCATCCGACGACCTTCATGCCGCACTTCTTCTTCGAGGAGAACGCGCAGCTGCCGGCGACCCAGGCGAAGCAGCGGGCGGAGATCCAGAGCCTCGTCGCCTATCTGTGGGAGAAGTCGGAGACCGCCAGCTATCCGGCACCGCCGGCGGGCGACGCGGCGGCCGGTGAGGCGGTGTTCAACGCCGTCGGCTGCACCGGCTGTCACATCATCGACGCGACGGCGACGCGCGACGACTTCTATCCCTCGATCAACCGCCTCAACGGTCCCAATCTGGTCGGCACCGGCAGCAAGGTCGACGCCGGCTGGCTCTACGCCTGGCTGAAGAACCCCAAGGACCACAACCCCGACACCCGGATGCCCAACCTCCGGCTGACCGACCGCGAGGCGGCCGACCTCACCGCCTATCTGATGGCGCAGCGGCACGAGGGCTTCGACGGCAGGACGGTGACCCCCGCCGACGGCGAGGTGCGCGACGACCTGGTCCTCGAGTACCTGCGCAACAACAACACCTACGAGCAGAGCGAGGCGATCCTCGCCGACATGAGCGAGCGGCAGCGCGACGTCTACCTCGGCGAGCAGACGGTGCAGAAGTACGGCTGCTACGGCTGCCACGAGCTGGCGGGCTTCGACGATGCGAAGCCGATCGGCGTCGAGCTGACCGAGGAGGGCTCGAAGCCGGTCCATCAGTTCGACTTCGGCCACGTCCACGACGTGCCGCACACGCGCCACGACTGGATCAAGACCAAGCTGCAGCGACCGCGGATCTGGGACGACGGCAAGGAAGCGGTCAAGAACTACGGCGAGCTCTACAAGATGCCGAACTTCGGCATGTCCGAGCGCGAGGCGGAGGCGGTGCTCACCAACGTCCTCGGTTTCAACAAGGAGTCGGTGCTCGCCAACCGCAAGGCGGGACAGACGGCGCGCGCGGCGGCGCTCGCCGAGGGGCGCAAGCTGATCACCTGGTACAACTGCCAGGGGTGCCATCTGATCGAGGGCGAGGGGCACGCGATCGCCTCGGCGCTCGACAACCCCGATCTCGTCCCGCCCAACCTCGCCTCCCAGGGGGCGCGCACCCAGGCCGACTGGCTGTTCGAGTTCCTCCACGACCCGTCGATGGTCGAGACCCGCCCGTGGCTGCCCGCGCGGATGCCGACCTTCGGCTTCAGCGACGATCAGGTCAACACCCTGATCTCGTACTTCGCGGCCCGCGACCGTCGCGACACCTTCACCTCGATCCCGGCGCCGCCCGACGACCCGCAGAGCCTGGTCGTCGGCGAGGTCGCCTTCGGCATGCTGCAGTGCGCCAAGTGCCATCCGTCCGGCGCCTCGGCGGAGGGGGTGAGTGCCGGCGAGCTGGCGCCGTCCCTGCTCCTCGCGAAGGACCGTCTGCGCCACGACTGGGTGCCCGACTGGATCCTCGATCCGCAGCGCTTCATCCCCGGCACCAACATGCCGCAGAACTTCGCCCGCGGCGACGACGGCGGCTTCGATTCGCCGATGGCGATGGCGATCGACGCGCCGATGTTCTCCAGCCAGAAGCAGCGGATGATGACCGCCTTCGACTCGGAGGCGGATCTCAAGGCGTTCCTCGCGGACGCAGAGAAGGTGACCGCGGCGCTGCGCGATCACATCTGGTGGGGCCTCGAGTGACCTCGCCCGGCCGCTGACGCGACTGGCCTATAATCAGCGCTCTTCCACGGAACCGACCCGGTTCCCGCACTTTCCAAACTAGGAGATTCGCATCATGCAGAGGACCCCGTTCCGTTTCGCCCTCGGTGTCGCCGCGATCGCCCTGCTGGCCGCTTGCGGCGGCGGTGGCGAGGAGACGACCGCCGCCGCTCCCGAGCCCGCGGCCCCCGCACCGGCCGCTCCGGCCGGCAGCGGCAGCATCACCGGCCTGGTCAGCTACACCGGCGAAGACACCGACGCCGCGATCAGCATGGACGCCGATCCGGTCTGCGCCGGCATGAACGAAGGCGCGGTCACCACCCAGCAGGTGGTCGCCACCGACGGCAACCTGGCCAACGTCTTCGTCTACGTCAAGGAAGGGGTGACCGGCAGTTACCCGACGCCGGCCGACACCGTGGTGCTCGACCAGCAGGGGTGCACCTACTCGCCGCACGTCTCGGGCATCCAGACCGGCCAGAAGTTGATCATCCGCAACAGCGACCCGACGCTGCACAACGTCCACGCGCTGCCGACCAACAATCCCGAGTTCAACCAGGGGCAGCCGTTCCAGAACATGGAGCTCGAGAAGACCTTCGCCAACGAGGAGGTGATGGTGCGCTTCAAGTGCGACGTCCATCCGTGGATGTCGGCCTACATGGGCGTGGTGTCGCACCCGTTCTTCGCGGTCACCGGCACCGACGGCAGCTTCACGATCGACGGGCTGCCGGCGGGCGACTACGTCGTCGAGAGCTGGCACGAGACGCTCGGCACGCGGACGCAGAACGTCACCGTCGGTGACGGCGCCGTCGCGATCGCCTTCGACTACGACGCCTGAGTCGAGTCGAGCGCTGTCCGGTGCGCGGCCGGTCCCGGGAGGGGCCGGCCGTCGTCGTCAGCGCGGCTCGACGACGACCAACCGTGCGATCGGCAGGTCTTCGAACCGCTGGCGGCGACCCGACGGCCAATCGACCAGAAGGTC
>JBPEXA010000586.1:0-3403 GCA_052032135.1 Thermoanaerobaculia bacterium
CGTGGAGCACCATCGCCAGCCATGAGGGGATCGTCCGGCCGGTCGACTCCGGTGTGCCGACGACGATGGTGGCCGGCGGCCCGAAGATCGGCATCGTCGCCTCCATCCCGGGCGAGAAGACCGGAGGCCGCTCGAGCACCATCCCGATCCCGTCAAGCGCGGCGATCGACACGAAGCCTTCCGGCCGCCGCTGCGAATAGAGCCGCTCTCGTCCTTCCTCCACCAGCAACAGCTCGAACGGCACGCTCCACCCCGGCCACACTCGCTCCGCGACCCCATGCACGAGGCGTGCGGCGTCCTCGACCAGACGTCGCTCCGGCACGTTCCCTGCCGAATCGGCCGACGGATCGGGATCCAGCCGCCCCGCTCCACCGACACCGGCCAGCGACCCGGCCGCCAGTCCGATGATCGTCAGCCTCGGAAGCGTGCCTGCCACGCCCTTCATCAAGCAATGGCGGTGCCAGCGGAGTCGCTCGCCCCGCAGTGACACGCTGTGGAGCGGCGCGCCACTCCGGCCCCAGCGGAAGCGTTATCCTTCCCCACGGTGGCTCGCATGACCGGCGACCGCGAACAATCGTCTGCTCGCATGCCCCTGCTGTTGCTGGGGCTCGGGCTGCTGTCGCTGTTCCTGCTGGTCGTCAACAACTCCATTCGGGAGCGGCTCCTGTTGCCGAACGCCGAGGCTGCGCGGCTTGTGGCCGAGGTCGGGACGCGGATCGCCACCCTCCACCTGTGGGTCGAAGAGTACGTCTCGGGCGACACCGTGGACCTCGACGAGGTGCGCGAGCATCAGGTCGAGAGCCGGCGACTGCTGGCCCGCCTCTCCGGGGAGGTCGACGGTGCGAAAGAGCGGCCGCTCGACCTCGACCAGGAGTCGTTGGACCTCCTGGACCTGCTGCAGCCACAAGTCGATCGCTTCGTCGAGCTGTCGTCGCAGCGGCTGGCAGGGTTCGACGCCGGCGAGGAGGTCGGCGTCGGCTCGCCGATCGACGTCGCCTACGACGGCGTCTTCTACGCGCTGTTGGGGGACCTCCGCCGGCTCGAGGAGAGCGTCAACAGCCGCTTCACTGCGGCGCACGATCGCTCCACCAACCTCTTCCGCCTCATGCTGATCGCCTGGACGGCGATCATCCTCTTCGCGGTGATCGCGGTGTGGACCCACGAGCGCCACAAGCGCGAGGCGCAGGAGGCGCTCGCCGAGAGCCAGGCGGCGCTGCTGCAGGCGCAGAAGATGGAGGCGATCGGCAGTCTGGCGGGCGGGCTCGCTCACGACATCAACAACTACCTGGCAGCGATCAGCGCCCAGTGCGAGGTGGTGCGGATGAAAGTCGGCGACGGCGATCCGCTGGGCGCCAAGATGACGACGGTGATCGAGACCACCGCCCGGGCGTCGGCCCTGCTCGAGCGGCTGATGGCGTTCAGCCGCGGCCGCACCACGCAGCCGGAGGCGGTCGACCTCAACGGCGTCGCCCGCGATCTCGAGGACATGGCGCGGCGGCTGATCGGCGAGACGATCGAGCTGCGCCTCGACCTCGAGCCCGATCTGTGGCCGGTCGAGCTGTCGATCAGTCAGGTCGAGCAGGCGGTGGTCAACCTGCTGGTGAACGCGCGAGACGCCATGCCCGAAGGGGGTCGAGTGGTGGTCGCCACCCGCAACGTCGATGCCACGGACAGCCCGCTCCCGCAGGCCGGGGACGCCGTCGCGCTGCGCATCTCCGACACCGGGCCCGGCATCCCTCCCGAGCTGCGGGAGAAGGTGTTCGAACCGTTCTTCACCACCAAGGGGAAGGCGCGCAACAGCGGCCTGGGGCTGGCGACCGTCTACGGCATCGCCCAGCAGGGTGGCGGCGTGGTGCGGCTGATCGAGACCGATCGCCCCGGCGCGCACATCGAGCTGTGCTTTCCGCGCACCGACAAGATTCCCGAGGCGGCGATGGCACCGCTCGAGGAGGACTCCGCCGCCGTCGGCGGCCGGGTGCTCCTGGTCGAGGACAACGAGGAGCTGCGCACCTCGAGCCGAGAGCTGTTGGCCGCCATGGGCTTCGACGTCGTCGCCGCCGACAGCGGTGAGAGCGCTCTGGTCATCTTCGACGAGGACCCCCACGGCTTCGACCTGCTGATGACCGACGTCGTCATGCCCGGCATCAACGGCAAGGAGCTCGCCGAGCGCGTCGAGGCCGCCGATCCAAAGATCCAGGTGCTGTTCGCTTCCGGCTACACCGACAGCGTGATCCTGCGCACCGGTATCGACGAGGGGTCGATCAACTTCCTCCCCAAGCCGTTCTCCGCCGGTCAGCTGTCGACGGCGATCCGCCGCGTCCTGGGACCGGCGGCGCGAGGCGGCGGGCGGCCGGCAGAACCCGTCGGCGAGCCGCGGCGTATACCCCGGTGATCCCGTCCGTACCGATGGCTTGAGAGGGACCGTCGACGCAATGCGCATCCTGCTGGTCGAAGACGAGGCGATCATCGCCGAGGCGATCGTCGAAGCGCTGCAGCTCGCCCGCTACGCGGTCGACTGCGCCCCTGACGGCGACACCGCCGACGAGCTGGCATCGGTCAACGACTACGACGCCATCATCCTCGACTGGGGGATCCCGGGGACCAGCGGGCTCGACCTGCTCAAGCAGTGGCGCGGAGGCGGCATGGCGACGCCGGTGCTGATGCTCACGGCGCGCGCCGAGGTTTCCGATCGTGTCGACGGCCTCGACAGCGGAGCCGACGACTACCTCACCAAGCCGTTCTCGCTCGAGGAGCTGCTCGCAAGGGTCCGCAGCCTCATCCGGCGGCGGGAGAAGAGCCTCAACCTCGAGCTGCGGGCGGACGACCTCGTCATGCAGCGCGCCGCCCACCTCGTGACCGTCGGCGGCCGGCCGATCGAGCTCTCCCCCAAGGAGTTCGCGCTGCTCGAGTACTTCCTCCACCACCGCGACGAGGTGCTCACCCGCACCCAGATCTCCGAGCACGTCTGGGACGACAGCTTCGACTCGATGTCGAACGTCATCGACGTCACGATCCATCGTCTGCGTCGCAAGATCGACGGCGGGCGCGACGCGGCGCTCCTCCACACCGTCAAGGGGGTCGGCTACGTGCTGCGCTCGCAGCGGTCGGCGAGCTGACGCCGCCGGCTACTCGACACCCGAGGCCCGCTCGATCATCGCCGTCAGCTCGGCGGCATCGGCGCCGGCGTCGATCGCCCGCCGCCAGCTGTCGATCGCCAGGTCGGGGTGGCCGGCGCGCTCGAGAGCGCGGCCGCGGGCGACCAGCGCCCCGACGTGGTCGGGCCGTGCCGCCAGCACCTTGTCGAGCAGCGGAAGAGCCCGGCTCGGTTGCCCCATCCGCACCCGCACCGCCGCCGAGACGTAGAGCGCCTCGACGTCGTCGGGGTCGGCGGCGAGCAGCTCCT
>JBPEXA010000587.1:0-2130 GCA_052032135.1 Thermoanaerobaculia bacterium
GCTCTGGTAGTCGGGCGTGACGAGCACGTAGGCGTAGATGCCGGTCCCCTTGATGTCGTGGGGGAAGCCGACCACCGCCGCTTCGGCGACCGCCGGGTGGGCGACCAGCGCGCTCTCGACCTCGGCGGTGCCCAGGCGGTGGCCGGAGACGTTGAGGACGTCGTCGACCCGCCCGGTGATCCAGTAGTAGCCGTCCTCGTCGCGGCGGCAGCCGTCGCCGGTGAAGTAGTGGCCGGGGTACTGCGAGAAGTAGACCTCGTGGAAGCGGTCGTGGTCGCCCCAGATGGTGCGCGCCTGGCCCGGCCACGGCTGCGCCAGGCAGAGGTTGCCGGAGACGTCGTCGCCCTCGAGCTCGTTGCCCTCGTCGTCCACCAGCAGCGGCCGGATCCCCGGCAGCGGCAGGGTGGCGGAGCCCGGCTTCGCCGGGGTGGCGGCGGCGAGCGGCGAGATGCAGATGCCGCCGGTCTCGGTCTGCCACCAGGTGTCGACCACCGCGCAGCGGCCGCCACCGACGACGTCGTGGTACCACTGCCAGACGTCGGGGTTGATCGGCTCGCCGACGGTGCCGAGCACCCGCAGCGACGAGCGGTCGTAGCGCGTCACCCAGTCGTCGCCCTCGCGGGCGATGGCGCGGATGGCGGTCGGCGCGGTGTAGAAGATGGTGGCGCCGATGTCGTCGACCAGCCGCCAGTAGCGGCCGGGGTCGGGGTAGAGCGGCGTCGACTCGAACATCACCGTGGTGGCGCCGTTGGCGAGCGGCCCGTAGACGATGTAGCTATGGCCGGTGATCCAGCCGATGTCGGCGACGCAGCAGTAGACGTCGTCGTCGCGCAGGTCGAAGACCAGCTCGTGGGAGAGCGAGGCGTAGGTCAGGTAGCCGCCGGTGGTGTGCATCAGCCCCTTGGGGTGGCCGGTCGACCCCGAGGTGTAGAGCACGAAGAGCGGCGACTCGGCGTCCATCGGCGCCGCCGGGCAGTCGTCGTGCTGGCGGGCGAGCTCGTCGGCGAGGTGGTGGTCGCGGCCGGCGACCATCGGCACCTCGAGATCGGTGCGGCGCGCCACCAGCACGGCGTCGATGATGTCGAGACCGTCGATCGCCTTGTCGACCGTCGCCTTCAGCGGGATCGTCCGGCCGCCGCGCAGCCCCTCGTTGGCGGTCACCACCAGCCGGCAGCCGGCGTCGACGATGCGCTCGCGCAGCGCCTCCGCCGAGAAACCGGCGAAGACCACCGAGTGGACGGCGCCGATCCGCGCGCAGGCGAGCATGGTGACCGCCAGCTCGGGGATCATCGGCAGGTAGATCGCCACCCGGTCGCCGGCGTGGACGCCGTGCTCGAGCAGCACGTTGGCCATCCGGCAGACCCGCTCGGCGAGCTCGCGGTAGGTGATGTGGTGGTACTCGCCGACCTCGTCGGCCGCCCACAGGATGGCGGTCTTCTCGCCGCGCTCCTCGAGGTGGCGGTCGACGCAGTTGACGCAGGCGTTGAGCTTGCCGCCGCCGTACCACTCGAACTGCGCGGCGTGGTTGTCGACCCGCATCACCGAGGTCGGCGGCTCGATCCAGTCGAGGCGCTCCGCCTGGCGGCGCCAGAATCCCTCGGGATCGTCGATCGACTCGCGGTAGAGCCGTTCGTACTCCTCCAGCGACGCGACCTTCGCGCCCTCGCGGACGCGATCCTTGACGGGAATCACCTCTCTCTGCCCCTCGGGCCGCCGCAGCGGCCAACGCCGCATCCTAGCGCAGCGACGAGCGGCTCGAAATGAGGCGAACCCCCTGCGCCGCCAGCTCTTTCTCGGCCTGTGCCGCCCACCCCCGGTTGGCGGCCGGCGACGCCGGGCTGGGGTGGAGCACCCGCCCCACCGTCACCTCGAGGCCGGCGAGGGCGCGCCGCGCCTGCTGCTCGGCGAAGCGGCCGACGCCGATCACCCGCTCGGCGGCGAGCGCCTCGACGGCGGCGGCGAGCGCCGGGTCGCACACCGCCTCGAGAGCGCGGCGCTCGGCGACCGGCAGCTTGTCGGGGGTGCGGTTGCGGCCGCTCGCCTCGAGGAAGACCAGCGGGCAGTAGTTGAGGACGAAGCAGTCGGCGAAGAAGCGCTCCGGGGTGCCGGCGACCTCGCGAAACCACCCCC
>JBPEXA010000588.1:0-1529 GCA_052032135.1 Thermoanaerobaculia bacterium
GCCCACGTTGCCGTAGCGGGTGTAGTGGCCGGCGAGGTCGCGGAAGCGGGCGCCGACCGCGACCGTCTCGTAGTCGAAGAGGTGGGGGGCGTCGGGGCCATCCCTGTAGAGGCGCGAGAAGCCGCGGGCGTGGAGCTCGGCGGTCGCGGGATCGAGCGCCACGAGGCGGGCGCCGACGTCGCCGGCGTCGACGCCGACGGCGGCGTGGTCCCAGTAGACCTGGAGCGTCGTCGTCAGCCGCACCGTCACCGGCCCCGGCGGCCGGTCTGCGGGCAGCGCCGCCACCACCGTCTTGCGCTTGCCGGAAGGGATCGGGAAGCCGCCGGCGATCGGCCGCCAGCCGTCGGCGGTCGCCAGCTCGAGGCGCGACGGTGCGGTGAGCGGGCGCCGGCGCTGCGACAGCGCCACGTTGATGCTGGTGTCGGTGGGGAAGATCCAGCCGCCGAGCACCAGCAGCAGCGGGTCGCCGACCGCCGGCGGGTCGAAGCTGATCGTCAGGGCGTGCTCGGCGGTGACCCCCTGGTAGCGGCCGACGGGCAGGTCGCCGACGTGGCGGCCGTCGCGGGCGGCGAGGAGGTCGGCGACGTCGCGCCCGCGGTGGTCGACGGCGGTGACCGGCGGCCGGAGGTCGCGCACGAAGAAGAGCGGCGCCCGCCGCGGATGGGGAGGGGCGGTCAGCCGCTCGTCGACCACCAGCTCGACCCCGGCGGGGAGATCGATCACCTGCAGCTGCTGACGGTCGACGTAGACGGTCTCCCACAGCTCCTCGGTCACCTGCAGCCAGTACTCGCCGGCGACCGGGGCGAGCTGGTCGCCGCGCACGTGCACGAAGTCGAGCGCCGACTGGTGGGGGGCCGGCGAGCCGTCGGCGAGCCTCATCCCGAGCGGAGACTTCCACATGAGATCGGTAACGAAGTCGAAGCGCTCGCCGTTCCAGGCGTAGAGGAAGGGGCACGACCCCTTGAGCACCTGCTCCTCGTCGAGCGTCTGGTCGGCGGCCAGCGCCGCCCAGCTCTGGGCGAGGCCGTTGGTCCACACCACCCGCAGCACGTCGAGCTGCCGGGCGGCGCCGAGCCCGAGGTGGACGACGGCGTCGGTGGCACGCACCCGCTGGTAGGCGTCGCCGACGCGCGCCTCGACCGTCGAGCCGACTCCCTGTGAGTGGTTCTTGGCGTTGTTCTCCGTCTTGCCGCGCAGGCGCAGGCGCAGCCAGTGATTCAAGTCGGCGCCGTCGTTGCGCCACAGCCCGACCCGCCCCTCTGCGAGCCGGGCGACGTCGAGGTCGCCGTCGGTGTCGAAGTCGCCGGCGACGAGCGTCGCGGTGTCGCCCGCGTCGCCGAGCGGCTCGACGCGAAAGCCGCGGCGCAGGTTGCGCATCAGCACGGCCGCCCCGCCGGCGTCGATGGCGACGACGTCCCGATCGCCGTCGTTGTCGAAGTCGGCGACCGCCGCCCGCCGCCACACCGCGTCGCCGGGGATCTCGGCGCCCTCGAACCCGCCGGGGCGGTTGAGCAGCAGCAGCGGCGGCC
>JBPEXA010000589.1:0-12700 GCA_052032135.1 Thermoanaerobaculia bacterium
CGCTCGAGCACTATCAGCGCGCCTGCCGCATCGCGCCGACCGACGCCGAGCCGTGCCTGAGGTCGGCGATGGCGGCGGCGCGGGCCGGCGAGCACGACCACGCCCTGCGGTCGCTCGACCGCCTCCTGGGCGGTGACATCGAGCCGTGGATGCGGCAGCTCGCCCTGCAAGTCAAGGCGGCGCTGCATTCGGGGGATGCGGCGCTCGGCGTGGCGCGAGACGCCCTCGACCAGTTCCCGGACAGCTCCCGGCAGGCGATCCAGATGGCGTACCTGCTCGAACGACGGAGGCAGTCGCGCCAGGCGCTCGAAGTTCTCCAGCAGATCGAGGCGGCGGCGGAGCCGGAGTCGGAGCGCTACCGTTACACCCGTTGGCCGCAGACGGCGCTCGACGCGTCGCGCGAGCGATTCCGTCGCGCGGCGGCTGCCGGCTGCCCGGTGCTGCAGTCGGCGGTGCACGCACCGGCTCCGGCCACCGAAGAAGCCTCGGGCGAATGATCCTCCGCTGCTGCCTCGCGGCCGCACTGCTGACCTCGGCGGCGCGCGCGGACGAGATCTGGTTCCTCAAGCCCGACGCCGGCGTCGCCGTCTACGGCCCGATCGAGATCGCCGCCCACGTCGAGACCGAGAAGACCGTGCTGACGGTGGAGTTCTTCGTCGACGGCTCCAGCGTCGGCCTGCTGACCGCTCCGCCGTGGCGGCTGATCGCCGACGTCGGCTACGACAACCGCGAGCACACGCTTCGCGTCGAGGCGCGGCTCGACGGGGGCGAGCGGATCTCGACCAGCCGCATGACCGGCACCTTCTCGGTCGACGACCAGCTCGAGATCGAGCTCCGTCAGCTCTACGTGAACGTCGAATCGGCCGGCGAGCGGGTCCGCGACCTCGAGCGCGACGACTTCCGCATCTTCGACGGCGGCGAACGGCAGGAGATGGTCACCTTCGAAAAGGAGAACGTGCCGATGACGGCGGCGCTGCTGCTCGACTGCAGCGCCAGCATGGAGGGTGAGCGTTTCGACAGCGCCATCAACGGCGCACGCGTCTTCCTGCGGAGCATGAACGAGCTCGACGAGGCGAAGCTGGTGCTCTTCTCGGACCGGCTGCTCGGCACCACGCCGTTCACCCGCGATCCGGCCGTCCTCGACGCCGCCCTCGACGCGGTCGAGCCGGTCGGCGGGACCGCGATCAACGACTACCTCTTCGCCGCGCTCAAGCTGCTGGACGGCCGTCAGGGGAGGAGGGTGGTCGTGCTCTTCACCGACGGCTCCGACGTCCACAGCCTGCTCGATATGGAGGACGTGCTGTGGAAGGCGCAGCGCAGCCAGGCGGTCATCTACTGGATCTACCTCCGCGAGGAAGGGGAGGCGGGGCCGCCGCAGTTCAACTCCGCCTGGCGCGATTTCGAGGCCAATCGGCGGCAGTACCGGCTGCTGCGGCGGGCGGTGCAGGAGAGTGGCGGCCGCATCGCCGAGCTCGACGATCCCGCCGAGCTGGAGGGAGCGTTCGCCTCGATCATCGACGAGCTGCGCAACCAGTACGTCCTCGGCTACTACCCCTCGGAGGTCCGGCGGGACGGTAGCTGGCGGGAGGTCGACGTGCGGGTGAAGCGGCTCGGGGCGCGGGTGAGAACCCGCCTCGGCTACATCGACGACTGACCCGACGCGGTCCGTCCGCCGGCGTCATACGCTCGGTGCCGTCGACTCCCTAAGCGGGGTGACGATGGCTCTCCACGATGGCGCACGAGCTCGAGCAGGACTTGAGAACGCTCCACGGCGAAGCGTTCTCCTGGACGCTCGTCTGCTGCGGCGGCGATCGCGAGACGGCCGAGGACGTGCTCCAGGAGACCTACCTTCGAGTGCTCGACGGCCGTCTCACCTTCGGCGGGCGGTCGAGCTTCAAGACGTGGCTGTTCGCGGTGGTGCGTCGGGCATCGCGCGACCGCTACCGCCGTCGCCGGCTCCGCGACGGACTGATGGGTCGCTGGTGGTCGGCTGCCGACGCCGAGGAGCCCGCCGCCGAGCGACGGGTCGCCGATCGGCAGCGACGGCATCGGATCCTGCAGGCGCTCGGCCGGTTGAGCGACCGCCAGCGCCAGGTGCTCGAGCTCGTCTTCTTCCACGATCTGAGCCTGCGGGAGGCGGCGGCGGTGCTCGAGGTCTCCCTCGGAACGGCGAGCCGGCACTACGATCGGGGCAAGCGACAGCTGCTGAGCGAGCTGGAGGCGAGCGGCGTTGAGCTCTGAGCGCGATCGACGCTTCCGGCAGCTGTTCCGGGAGGCTCACGCGGGCGACGCGCCGCCGCCGTTCGAGCGGCTGTCGCGGCCGCGGCGCTCGCCGGCGCGCCCCTCCGGATGGCCGCTGCGCCTCGCCGCCACGGTGGCGGCGGCGGCGCTCGCCATCGCCGTCGCCGTCGGCGTGCACCGGGAGCGACGGGAGCGCGAGGCGCTCGAGTTCGCGCGCCAGATCGCCGCCTGGGAGGCGCCGACCGATGCGCTGCTCGAGCTCCCTTCACCCCGCAACCCGCTGTCGGCGGCCGATGACGACTCGCTGTTCGGCGGCGCCGATGCGATGTTCCGATGGAGGAACTGAGGTCATGAGACGAACGAGATGGATCGGGTCCCTGGCCCTGCTCGCGGCGACGATGGTCGCTGCCGGATCGCCGCTCGAAGCTCGCGGGCGGGAGCGGGACGCCTTCAAGGAGGTCCTCTACGAGGCGGAGCTGGTGATGAGTCGCCAGGAGGCGATCGGACTGACCGCCGAGCAGCGGCGAGCGATCGTCGCCGCCCTGCAGCGGACGCAGTCGGAGGTCGTCCCCTACCAGCTCGAGCTCAGCGCCGCCGGCGAGCGGCTGATCGAGCTGCTGCGGCCGCGGGAGGTCGATCTCGACGCCGCGCTCGAGCTGGCGGCGGAGGCGATGCGGCTCGAGAGCGAGGTCAAGCTGCGCCACGTGCGGCTGCTGATCGAGATCAAGAACCTGCTGACCCGCGAGCAGCAGCGCCGGCTCGACGAGTTGCGCGAGGAGCGGTGAGCGATGGCCCGCGACCGTTCGTACGCGTCAGGGTGGTCGAGGCCGGCGGCGCCGGCGCTCGACCGCCGGAATCGGCGGCGCTTGCCGAGGCGCTTCGCGGCGCGGCGGGTAATCGTGCCCCGGGACGTCGTTGTGGGTCGTCGGCGGCCGTCGGGAGGCGGCCCGGTGCCGCGCAATCCGGGTCAACCGGGAAGCCCGCCGCTGTCGAGCACCGAGCTGCGGCTCCTCGAGCGCGCAACGATGGGCGCCGCGGTCGCCGACCTGGAGCGGCTGAGTGCACTCGGCTACGACGGCTGGCTGGCGGAGCAGCTCGACGACGAGAGCCTCGACGACGCGCCGCTGGAGGCGGTGCTGGCGCGAGCGTTGCCGTCGATCTCGATGTCCGCGGAGCAGCTCTTCACCCGCTACCTGCAGGATCCGGCGACCCCGATCGTCGAGCTGGCGACCGCCCGCCTCTATCGCGCGATCTACAGCCCGCGACAGCTCTACGAGCGGATGGTGACCTTCTGGTCGGACCACTTCCACACCGACCTGTTCGCCGACGCCGGCTTCCTGCTGAAGCCGGTCGACCAGCGGGAGGTGATCCGCCGGCACGCGCTCGGCAACTTCCGGGAGCTGCTGCACGCCAGCGCGCACAGCCCGGCGATGCTGGTCTACCTCACCAACGACAGCAACGTCGCCGGCCACCCCAACGAGAACTACGCCCGCGAGCTGCTCGAGCTGCACACCCTCGGAGCCGACCGCGGCTACACCCAGCGCGACGTGGTGGAGGTCGCCCGCTGCTTCACCGGCTGGACGGTGTCCGGCCCCGGCGGGGGCGGACGCTTCGGCGAGTTCTTCTTCGACGCCCGCGCCCACGACAGCGGGGCCAAGACGGTGCTCGGGCAGTCGATCCCCGCCGGCGGCGGCGTCGAGGACGGCGAGCGGGTGCTCGACATCCTCGCCGGCCACTTCCTCACCTCCAAGTTCGTCGCCGGCAAGATGGCGCGCTACCTGTGGGGCTACGACCCGCCGGCGGCGATCGTCGATCGTGCGGCGGCGGTCTTCCGGCAGACGTCGGGCGACATCCGGGAGGTCGTCAAGGTGCTGCTCAAGCGCAGCCGGATCCGCAACGCGAAGCCGAAGCTCAAGCGCCCCTTCCACCTCGTCACCTCGACGGCGCGAGCGCTCGCCGCCGACGTCCGGCGCCCCTACGTCCTGCTCCAGCAGCTCTTCGAGGCGGGTCACTTTCCGTTCTACTGGCCGCCGCCGAACGGCTTCCCCGACAGCGAGGGCTACTGGTCCGGGTTCGTGCTGCCGCGGTTCAACATCGGCGCCAATCTCCACTCGGACGCCACCGGCGGCATGGTGCTCGGCGTCGACTTTCTCGACCCGGAGCTCACCCCGCAGCAGTTGACCGACCGCATCGATCACGTGCTCTTCCACGACCGCATGAGCGCCGCCGATCGGGCGGCGGTGCGCGACTACCTCGCCGCCGTGCCGGTCAACCGAAAACGGATCCGCGAGGCGATCGGCCTCGCCGTGTCGGCGCCCGACTTCCAGCGCTACTGAGGAGCCCCCATGGGACATGACTGCAAGGGATGTGACGAGTACGCGCGCCTCGACCGGAGGCGATTCGTGGGCGGCGGCCTCGGGGTGGCGCTGGGCGCCCTGGTCCCCTCCTGGCTGCCCAAGGTGGTGTTCGCCGACAGCGAATCGAGCCACCGCGACGTCCTCGTCTCGATCTTCCTCCGCGGCGGCGGCGACGGCCTGACGCTGGTGCCGCCGTTCGGCGACGCCGCCTACTACGATCTCCGCCCCACGCTCGCGGTGCCGCCGCCCGACGCCGGGAGCGCCAACCGCGCGGTCGACCTCGACGGCTTCTTCGGGCTGCCGCCGGCGATGCAGCCGTTGGCGGAGTCGTTCGAAGGGGGCGACCTGTTGATCGCCCACGCCTGCGGGCTCGACGCCGGCACCCGGTCGCACTTCGAGGCGATGCACTTCATGGAGGTCGGCCGCGGCGATCCGCCCGCCAGCCTCTTCAGCGGCTGGCTGGGGCGCCACCTGGCGTCGACGGCGCCGTCGCGCCACGACGCGGTGCTGCGGGCGGTCGGCATCGGCGCCGGGCTGCAGCGGACGCTCGTCGGCGCGCCGAAGGCGCTGCCGATCCGCGATCTCGGCGGCTTCGGGCTCGACGGCCGCGGCGAGACCCGCCCAGCGCGGCAACGGGCGCTGGAGAGCATGTACCAGGAGGCGGAGGGGGCGATCCGCACCTCGGCGCTCGACACCTTCCGCGCCATCGATCTGCTGCGGCGGATCGGCTTCGACGGCTATCGGCCGCGCGGCGGCGCCCGCTACCCCGACAGCGAGTACGGCAACGCGCTCAAGTCGACGGCGGCGCTGATCACCGCCGACGTCGGCGTCGAGGCGGTGTCGATCGACATCGGAGGGTGGGACACCCACGACGACCAGGGACCGTTCGACGGCGTCATGGCGCTGGTGATGGAGGACTTCGCCGGCGGCCTCGCCGCCTTCCACCGGGACCTCGCCGCGCACGGTCGCGGCGACGTCATCGTGGTGGCGATGTCCGAGTTCGGTCGCAACGCCCGCGAGAACGGCAGCGCCGGCACCGACCACGGCACCGGTGGCACCTTCTTCGCGCTCGGCGCCCCCGTCCGGGGCGGCCGGGTGCTGGGGGAGTGGCCGGGGCTCGGGCCGGGTCGGCTGTTCGAGGACCAGGATCTGCGGATCACCACCGACTACCGCGATCTGGTCAGCGAGATCCTGATCAAGCGGGCGGGGAACGGCAGCATCGGCCAGGTGTTCAACGATCCGGGCTATCGGCGCCGGGAGCTCGGCATCGTCGACGGCTGACGCCGCCGCTCAGAGGTCGATCTCGAGCCCTTCGACGGCGACCGAGAAGCCCCGATCTTCGATCGCCGAGCGTTCCGGCGACCCCGTCACCAACGCCGGGTTGGAGTGGTTGAGGTGGATGAAGATCACCTCGAGCTCACCGCCGGCGACCTGCGCCTGGAGCAGCTCCATCGTGGTGCCGATCATCGGGTGGCCGATCTCCTCGACGCTGCGCCCCGGCAGCTCGTCGGCGCTGTAGAACGATCCGTCGAGCAGCGCGACGTCGACGTCGCTCAGCCGCTCGGGCAGCGACGGCTCCCAGGTCGCCCACTTGTCGGTGTCGGGGACGTAGAGCACCGTCCGGCGCGGCCCGTCGATGCGGAAGGCGACGGTGTCGGAGAGCTCGTCGCGATGCGGGACGTTGAAGGCGGTGACGGTCACCCCGCCGCCGATCGCGACCGCCGCCTCGGGGCGCAGGGTGCGCAGCTCGATGTTGCCGAGCTCGACGAGCTGCGACCACGGACCGTGGCCGCGCAGGAAGTCGGCCATCGGTGCCGTCGCCCACACCGGGAGCGCGCTGGTGTGCACCGCCTCGAAGCCGAAGAAGGCGAGGCCGAGGTAGTGGCCGATGTGGGCGTGGGTGAGGAAGAGGCCGTCGATCGGAGCGCGATCGACGCGGTCGGCGGGAAGATCGCGCACGTCGCGCAGCAGGTCGAGCTGCTCCCGGACGTCGGGGGAGGCGTCGATCACGAACACCGTCTCCTCCGCCGGCACGACGACGGCGAGGCTGGCGACCAGATGGCGTGGCGCCCGACCCTCCCGGGCGTCGCGGCACGCGCGATGCTCGCAGGCGGCGTGGGGGAAGCCGCCGTCCTGAGCGATGCCGAGCACCCTGACGAACGGACCGCGGGGCGCCTCGGCGCCGCTCGCCCCCGAGACGAGGAAAGCGGCGGCGAGGAGGGGGGCGACCAGCAGTCGGCGCCTGGGCTCACCCATCGGCGAGCCACGCCGGGTAGAGATCGGCGCGGCGATCGCGCCAGAAGAGCCGCCGCGCCGTCGAGCCGCGGACGAGGTCGAGATCGCAGTCGGCGATCACCAGGTCGTCCTCGCCGGCCGCGCCCCGCGCGAGGATCCTCCCCTCCGGGTCGCTGACGAACGATTCGCCGGCGAAGTGGAGGTGCTCCTCCTCGCCGACCCGGTTGCACAGCGCCGCGAAGTAGCCGTTCTGGAAGGCGGCGGTCCGTACCTCCGCCTCGAACATCCCCTCCGGCCACTCGCCGACCGACCCCGCCTGCGGGATGACGACGAGATCGGCGCCGGCGACGCCGAGGGCGCGCATGTACTCCGGATAGTGGCGGTCGTAGCAGATGGCGACGCCGACGCGGCCGACCGCGGTGTCGTAGACCGGCGCTCCGCGATCTCCCGGGTGGTAGTAGTCGCGCTCCCAGTAGTGCTCGTACTGGGTGATGTGGACCATGCGGGTGGTCCCGAGCAGCGAGCCGTCGGCGTCGAAGACCGGCGAGCTGTCGAAGGTGCGGCCGTCGGCGGCCCGCTCGTAGAGGTTGAAGACGGTCACCAACCGGTGCTCGCGGCTCGCCGCCGCGATGCGGTCCGACAGCGGCCCCGGCACCGGCTCGGCGAGGTCGGCGGCCCGGGGGTCGTGCCGTCGCTGCGGGAAGAAGCGATCGAGGGCGACCTCGGGGAAGGCGATCAGCCCGGCGCCGTCCGCGGCGGCGCGCGCCATCGCCTCGAGCGCGCGGCCGAGCGTCTCCTGGCGATCGCCGCTCGCGTGGATCTGAGCGAGGGCGACCCGCAGGACGGTCACTCCTCCTCCAGCGCCTCGGAATCCGGGACCGCGTCGTCCTGCTCGAGCAGCGCCCGCGCCTCCTCCGCGAAGTCGGCGGGGACCAGGAAGCGGGCCGCCATGCCGCTGCGGACCATCGGGCCGCCCATGATCCCGGTCGGCAGCTGGCCGATGGCGTTCTGCCCCTGGATGTCGAAGGGGATGTCGGCGGCGCGCAGCACCGACTCGATCACCGGCAGGACGTCGGGGTCGGCGGTGGCGAAGACGACTTCGAAGGGCTGGGTGTCGTGGTCGTCGCTCATGGGATCAGGCTACCGCAATCGTCTCACCCGCGGTGCGGCGTCAGGGGATCGTCGCGCTCCACGCCGAGGTGTCGCCCGACTCGAAGCCGTCGGCGAAGATCGTCGTCGCGGCGCCGAGGTCGGCCCGCCAGGCGCCGCGGCCGTAGGTCGCCGCGGTGATCGTCCGCAGATCGCGATCGATCGCGAGGTCGCCGATGTTGACGTTGGGGAGGTCGGAGCCGTCCTGGTCCCACGTCGCGCCGTCGTCGAAGCTCCAGTAGATGCCGGCGCCGCTGCCGAGATAGACCGCGGGCGGCGCCTCCTGCCAGTCGACGGCCATCGCGCGGGCGGCGGCGCCGGTCGGGTAGCTGCCGGTCAGGTCCTCCCAGCCGAGCCCCCGATCGGTGGTCCGCAGCAGGCGGGGGCCGCTGCTCGAGAAGAAGCTCACGTAGGCGGTCGCCGAGTCGGTCGGATCGATGACGATGTCGCTGACCGATGCGGACGGCAGCCCGGCCGAGCGGTCGAACCAGGTCGCACCGTCGGTCGTCACCCACACCTTGCCGCCGCTGGTGCCGGCGTAGATGCTGTCCGACTCCCCCTCGGCGACGGCGATCGCGTTGACGTTACTGCCGAGCGTGCTGCTGATGTCGGACCAGTCGGCGGCGCCGTCGGCGTTGAAGGTTCGCCAGATGCGGTTGGTGCCGCCGAGCAGCGTCGACGCGTCGTTGGGGTCCATCACCAGCGGGGCGATGAAGTTCGCCGGGTCGCCGCCCCACGGGCCGCTGATGTTGGTGACGACGGTGCCGACCAGCCGGTAGACACTCAAGTAGACGTAGGTGGCGTAGCGGGTGTTGGGGTCGGTGAAGTCGTAGGCGAGGAATCCGCCGTCGCCGGCGAGGATCTGCGGCCACTCGTCCATGCCGGTGTCGCGGGCGACGGTGCCGTTGTCCTGGGTGCCGGTCATGACGCGCGACGGGTCGCTCGGATGGAGGGCGACCGCGTAATTCTGGGTGACGTTGAGCGTCGCGTTGCGGTTGAGCCAGGTGGCGGCGCCGTCACTGCTCGTCCACACCCCGCCGTCGTTGCCGAGCCAGAGGCGGCCGTCGGCGCCGAAGGCGATGGTGTGCATGTCGGGGTGCGGGTTGCCGCTGCCGTTGACGCAGCCGGTCGGGCAGGTGACGTCCGACCAGCTGCCGCCGCCGTCGGTCGTCTTGATGACGCCGGCGACCGCGTAGGTCGGGAAGACCCCGCCGGCGTAGACGGTGTCGGCGTCGGACGGATCGACGGCGAGGAAGGTGTCGTACCACGCCTGGGGCGACGAGAAGTTCGGCGTCGCCGGCAGCGAGCTCCAGCTGGCGCCGGCGTTCGCGGTGCGGAAGGTACCGACGACGTTGCCGCCGCTGGTGTACGCGGTGTAGAGCACCGACGGCGACGACGGCGCCATCGCCAGCACGATGCGGCTGAAGCCGGAAGCGGGCAGGCCGTTGCTCGACGGGTTGAAGGAGGCGCCGCCGTCGGTGGACTTGAAGATGCCGCCCGAGTGCTGGGCGACGTAGACGACGTTGCCGGTCGGATCGACGGCGAGGTCGGAGGCTCGGCCGGCGAGGGGGAGCGTCCAGCTCGCGCCGCCGTCGGTGCTGCGGGCGTAGCCGGCCGCGCCGGTGACGTGGAGGGTGTCGGAATCGGTCGGATCGACGATCACCTTGCTGCAGGTCGAGCCGACCTCGCCGGCGGTCGCCAGGCGCACCCAGCTGGCGCCGCCGTCGAGCGAGCGGAAGAGGCCGTCGCCGGTGCTCAGGGTCGTGTACTCGCCGGTGCCGGCGTAGACGGTGTCGGGCGCCGCGGGGTCGACCGCGACGCAGCCGTGGTTGAGGATCGGCAGCTCGTCCGTGAGCGGCGTCCACAGCGCACCGCCGTCGGTCGTCTTCCACACCCCGCCCGAGGCGGACGCGGCGTAGGCGGTGTCGGCGTCGGTCGGATGGGTGGCGATCGAGACCACGCGCCCGCTCGCCAGGTCGGTGCCGCTCCAGAACTCGTCTTCGATCGGCCGCGGTCCGAGGTCGGTCCAGTTCATCGGCGAGCGGCCGGCGAAGGCGTCCGCCTCGGTCCAGCCGGGGACCGGCTCGCCGGTGATGCGCTCGTAGCCCGGAGGTGGCGGGCCGAAGCGGAGTTGATGGCGCGGGCGGATCGGATCGGGGCCGAGGAACATGATCCAGACGGCGAGACCGGTGGCAGCGATTCCATGCATCGAAAAGACCTCCGTGGGCGTCGGCGCGACGCGATCGACACCGGAGGCTACCACCGGCCCCGGCGGCGGCTAGAGTAGGCCGGTGTCGAGGCGGACGATCGCGGTGGTGGCGGCGGCGATGGCGCTGCTGCTCGTCTGGGGTGGCTGGAGCTGGTGGCAGAGCGACCGCCGTCGCATCGAGGGCGCTCTCGCCGACCTGATGGAGAGCGTCGACAAGGGGCCGGGCGAGAGCCCGCTCTCGGCGGCGCTCGCGGCGCAGGAGGCGGCCGCCCACTTCGCCTCCGACTTTCTTTTCCGCGCCCGATACTTCGACTTCGAGACCCGGGACCGGCAGTCGCTGATCCGGGCGATCGCCCTCTACCGCAATCGCTCCGACGCGATCGCCACCCGCATCGACGACCGCCAGCTCGACATCGACGCCGCCGGTCGCCGGGCGACGATGCAGCTGACCGCCCGCTTCCAGGGAGGGTGGCGCGCCATCGGCGACGACGCCTACCGCTTCCAGCTCGACTGGGTCGAGGAGGATGGCGAGTGGAGGATCGCCTACGCCGACCTGATCGAGGTGGTCGAGTCGGGGTTGGGCCGATGAGCACTGCGCATCCGCCGATCAGCTGCTAGGGTCGGCGCACGAGATCCAGGCCCGGAAGGAGGGGGGATGCGAGTCAGAGCTTGGGAGCCACCGGCTCCTGGATGGCGAACGATCGTCACCGGCGCGGTGAGCGCGCTGGTGATCGGTGGCTGCGGTGGCCGCGGCAGCGAGCCACCGCCGACGACGGCGCCGCCTCCTCCCGTGGTGGCGGAGGTCATCGCCGGCTACATCGCCGAGGCGGAGGGGACCGTCACCATCGAGGGCGAACCGGCGCCCGGTCGCCTCGAGGTGCGCTACGACGTGGCGCCCGACGGCACGGCGACGCTGCTCGCGCTGTCGGCCGCGGTCGACGACGTCGACCTGCCGGTCGCCGTCCTCGGCTGGCCGGTCACTCACGAGCCGCTGCGGTGCACGCAGGCGAGCCTGGCGGCGCCGGTCGCGGGCGAGCTGCGTGCCGACGGCCGGATCCACGTGGCGGGCGGCGCGGCGGTCGCTGTCGTCCAGTACGCCTCCGGCCGCAAGCCGTCGGGAGAGTGTTCGAGCGATCGCAAGGGGCTCGAAGCGACGAATCCGGTGCCGTTCACCATCGAGCACGACCCCGACGGCGACCGCTTCGCGCTCGCAGCCCAGTTCGCCGCCGACCACGAGGGGGACGCCTTCGTCGTCGGCGTCGACGTCGAAGGGACGTTCGTCAACCGCCCGCCGGTCGCCGCGGTCGCCTTCCTGCCGGACGGCTCGACCGGAGAGGCGATCGAGGGATGCCCGCCCGGCAAGACGGTCGCCAACGCCGCCGAAGGGTTCGTCGCCGCCTTCGAATCGCGCTCCAGCGACCCCGACGGCAACGTCGGCTGGAACGAGGCCGGAGAGCCGGTCGACGCCGGCGACCCGAAGTTCCGCTGGCCGCGCGCCGATCTTCACGCCGAGCGATGGACCCGCAGCGGCGACGGCGGCGTCGCGTTCATCGGTCACGACCCGATGCTCGCCTCCGTGACGTTCGCCACTGGCGAGGAGCATTGGATCGCCCTCGAGGTGCGGGATCGGAGCGGGGCGCAAGACCGCATCACCTGCCGCTTCACGGTGGTGGGAGAGGAGGCGTCATGACGCGCCACGAGACGATGGCCTGGCGGGTGCTGGCGATCACCGGCTGCCTGGCAGCCGCCGGCTCGGGATGCTCGCTGTTCGTCACCTCGCCGCCCAGCTATCGCGTCATCGACTGCCGCGCGACGGTGCGCTCGGAGAGCGGCGCCCAGGTGACGGTGGCGACCGGCTGGGATCAGGGCTTTCCCCAGCGACGCTACTTCGCTTGCGACCGCAAGTGCGAAGAGGGCGCACTGGCGCCCGTCCGGCCCGGTGAGCGGGTCGAGGCGTTCGAGCTCGACTGGAAGCGCTACGTCCACCGGCAGGTCGGAAGCCTCGCCGACGGCACGCTCGACTTCCCCGACTCGCCCTTCGCCCGCCTCGAGGGGCCGTGGTGCATCGAGCGCGACACGGCGCGCTGCGAGGCATCGAAAGCGGTGGTGTTCGATCGGAACGCGAGCGGAGATCCCGACTTCGTGCTGCAGCCGCTCGGCGACCCCGGTGTCGAGGTCGAGTGCCCCGAGCCGCCCGAGCCCCGGTGCCTGGAGATCACCTGCAACGGCGGCAGCTGTGACGGCATCGATTTCGGGGCGGTGCCGGTCGGCGCCGTCTCCGCGCCGGTGAGCGTGCGCTTCAACCACTGCGGCTCTCCGGGATCGCCTCCGGTCGGGGTGCGAGCCGACGGCGCCGTGCTGGCCGACGATCTCGCCGCCGACTTCGTAACGGGCGCCAACGACTGTCTTCCCGACAGTGCCGAAGAGCAGGCGTTGGGACTCGAGCTGCTGGAGCCCCCCGGCTCGTCGGTCGGCAACAGCAGCTGCAGCTTCAGCGTCCGTTTCGAGC
>JBPEXA010000059.1:0-2393 GCA_052032135.1 Thermoanaerobaculia bacterium
CAGCTGACGCCGTAGACGTGGCACGTCCAGCACGCCGGATGGGCGAGGGGGAAGGGGCCGAGGGTGTCGCGGATCGTCGCTCCCATCTTGCCGCTCGGCTCGTTGACCAGGATCGGGCAGACCCACACCCCCTGGTCGGTGACCATCCGGCAGCTCGAGCACTGCAGGTGGTCCCAGTCGCCGTCGGGGGCGTCGCCCTCGCGCAGCACCTGCCAGCTCTCGTAGGCCGCCGAGCGCTCCGCCTCGGCGCCGATCTTGAACAGCGGCAGGATCTTCAGCCGCGGCCGCTCGACGCCGAGCTCGCGCAGCAGCTCGAAGAAGCGCTGCTTGCCCGCCGCCGATCCGTTCTCGTCGTGCACCTCGGTGACGGTGATCACCGGGTTGATGCCGGCGGCGACGAGGTTGGAGATCCCCTCGAGGATGCGGACGAAGGTCCCCTCGCCGCGGATCGGATCGTTGGAGGCGGCGTCGTAGCCGTCCATCGACACCCGAAAGTCGAGCGAGTAGTCGCTGGCGGCGGCGAGCGCGGCGAGCCGTTCGCACCGCGGCGGATCGAGCAGCAGCCCGTTGGTCAGCACCGTCGCCGGCCCCACCTCGAGGGTGCGCTCGAGGATCGCCTCCATCTCCGGATTGAGGAACGGCTCGCCGCCGGTGAAGTAGACCTCGCGCACGCCGAGGGCGGCGGCCTCTTCGAGGTAGGGCTCGATCTCGGCGAGCGTCATCGCCTCGTGAGTGTGGTTGGTCGGCGACGACGAGACGAAGCAGTGGGTGCAGGCGAGGTTGCAGACGGTGCCGGCGACCTGGAACCACAGCGTGTCGAGCGAGCGGAGCTCGACCACAGGGGCGCCGCCGCCGCGAGCAGCGTCCTGGGCTCCACCGGTTCTCTCGCTCACGGCTCACCTCCGGACTCGAGGTAGGCGATGGTCTCCGGGCTCTGCGGCCGCTCGAACAGCTCGGCGCAGCAGCCACTCTCGACCACCCGGCCGACGCCGTTGCGGCGGCAGACGCAGGCGACGCGGTCGGCGAGCCGCCGCGCCTGGGCGAGGTCGTGGGTCACCAGCACCACGGTGTGGCGGGTCGCGACCTGCTCGATCAGGCGCTCGATCGCGCGGGTCGACCCCTGATCGAGAGCGCTGGTCGGCTCGTCCATCAGCAGCACCGACGGGCGCAGGGCAAGGCACCGGGCGAGGCAGAGCCGTTGCTGCTGACCGACCGACAGCTCGACCGCCGGCGCGTCGAGGCGATCGGCGACCTCGTCCCACAGCGCCGCCTGGCGCAGCGCCTCCTCCAGCCGCTCGTCGCGCCGCGGCCGCGTCAGCCGCTCGACCTGGCCGACGCCGAACAGCACGTTGCGGCGCACCGTGGTGGGGAACACCACCGGCTGCTGGAAGAGCATGCCGATGGTGGCGCGCACCTGGTCGGCGTCGACGTCGGGGTCGTAGATCGGGCGGTCGCGGAACAGCACCTCGCCGGTGAGCTCCAACGGCGGCGTCTCCAGCTCGAGCAGCCGGTTGAACACCTTCAGCAGGGTGCTCTTGCCGGCCCCGGAGGGACCGATGATGCCGAACACCCCTCCCTCCGGCACCAGCAGATCGACCTTGGCGAGCAGGTTGCGGCGGCCGCTGCGGACGGTGACGCCGCGGGCCCGCAGCACCGGTACGCCGGGGGTCGGCATGCGCAGGACGTCAGCCATGCTCGGCCTCCTCGGCGGCGCGCAGCCGCATCGGCAGCGCCAGCAGGCTGAGCGCGAAGACCATCGCCAGCAGGACGAAGGCGGCCGCCCACAGATGGGGGCCGGTCGCCGGATCGAAGGAGTCCTGGGCGAGCACGAAAATATGGTACGGCAGCGCCAGGACCGGGTTCTCGACCACGCCGTCGGGGAGGGTGACGCCGGAGAAGACCGCCGCGGTGAACAGGATCGGCGCCGTCTCGCCGGCGACCCGCGCCAGCCCGATCAGCGCTCCGGAGGCGCCCCCAGACCAGCATTGCGGCAGGACCACCGAGGTGACCACACGCCCCGGCGACAGGCCGAGAGCGGCCGCCGCCTGCAGGTAGCGACGCGGCAGCGCTTCGATGCGCTCGACCAGAGCGACCGCCACCGTCGGCACGATCATCCAGCCGAGCAGAATCCCACCGGCGAGCCACGACTTCCCCCAGTCGAGAAACTTGACGAAGACGATCAACCCGACGATGCCGAACAGGATCGACGGCACCGAGTTGAGCGCGTAGAGGGTGCGCTGCATCACGCGCCGGGCGACCGCCGAGCGCAGCCAGTAGGCCTGGGTCAGCGCCCACCCGAGCGCCAGCGGCGCCGCCACCGCGAAGGCGGTGACGACCAGCAGGACGGTGCCGAGCAGCTGGTAGCGCAGGCCGCCGCCACCGACGGCGGCACC
>JBPEXA010000590.1:0-2938 GCA_052032135.1 Thermoanaerobaculia bacterium
GGCCGGTGATCCGCGGGCTGGGCGGTGACCGGGTGAAGATGATGGAGAACGGTCTCGACACGCTCGATGCCTCGAGCACCAGCCCGGATCACGCGGTCGCCGCCGATCCGCTGGTGGCGGAGCGGGTGGAGGTCGTGCGCGGGCCGGCGACGCTGCTCTACGGCAGTAACGCGATCGGCGGCGTGGTCAACGTGCTCGACGGCCGAGTGCCCGAGCAGCCGGTCGACGGTCTCTCGGGCTCGATCGACGTCCGCCTGGGGTCGGTCTCCGACGAGCGCGCCGCGGCGCTGAATGTGGGCGGCGGCGGTGGCTCCTGGGCGTGGCATGTCGACGCGCTGAGGCGCGAGGCCGACGACTACGAGATCCCGGGCTTCGCGTCTCTGGAAGCGGACGAGCACGATGGCGAGGAGCACGAGGAGGAGCGCGCTCGCGGCGTGCTCGCCAACAGCGACATCGACTCGAGCAGCGCCGGCCTGGGAGCGAGCTACTTCTTCGGTGAGCGCGGCTTCGTCGGCGTCTCGGTGCGCGGCTTCGACACCGAGTACGGGGTTCCCGGAGGGGAGCACGGGCACGGCGAGGAAGAGCATGACGCCGGGCACGCCGAGGACGGGCACGGCGAGGAGGGGCACGGCGAGGAGGGCATTCGCATCGACATGCGCCAACGCCGTTTCGACGTCAAGGGCGGGATCACCCGGCCGTTCGGCGCCTTCAAGGGGGCGAAGTTCCGCTTCGGCCTGGTCGACTACGAGCACGATGAGCTCGAGGGACCGGGCGAAGTCGGCACGATGTTCTTCAACGACGCCTGGGAGGGGCGGGCCGAGTTCGTCCAGAAGGCTCGGGGCTCCCACACCGGCTCCTTCGGCGTGCAGCTGCGAAGCCGTGATCTGGAAGCGGTCGGGGAGGAGGCGTTCATCCCGCCGGCGAGGACCGAGAATCTCGGCATCTTCACCTTCCAGGAGTTCGGCGAGGGCGCCGTCCGCTACCAGTTCGGCGCGCGGTACGAGACGCAGGAGACGAGCGCTCGCTCGGCCGGAGTCCCGTCACGAGACTTCGACGGTCTTTCCGCGTCGGCGGGCATCGTCTGGCAGCCGTCCGACGGCTACTCGCTCGGTGCCTCGCTCGCCCGCTCGGTCAAGATGCCGAACAGCGAGGAGCTCTACTCCGAAGGGCTGCACTTCGCCACCTCGGCGTTCGAGCTCGGCGACACCCGCCTGACCGAGGAGTCGGCGCTCGGCCTCGACGTCACCCTGCGCAAGGTCGAGGGGAGGGTGACCGGGTCGTTCAACCTGTTCTACAACGACTTCTCCGACTTCATCTTCCAGGCCTTCACCGGCGACGAGGAGGAGGGGTTCCCGGTGCTGCAGTGGTCGCAGGCCGACGCTGACTTCTGGGGTGCGGAAGTCGACCTCTCGGTACTGTTGGCGGAGCGCGCCCATTCGTCGTGGGATCTCGACCTGATGGCGGATCTCGTGCGGGCCGAGTTCGCCGCCGGCGGCAACCTGCCCCGCATCCCGCCGCAGCGGTTCGGTGTCGGCCTCCACTACCGCGGTGACGCTCTCCACGGTGGGGTGGAAGCGCGCTTCGTCGACGACCAGGACCGGGTCGCCGTCAACGAAACGCCGACCGACAGCCACACGCTGATCAACGCCGACCTGAGCTATCGCTTCTTCTTCGACGCCTATTTCCTCGACGTCATCCTCCGCGGCTCCAACCTGACGGACGAGGAGGCGCGCCCGCACACCTCCTTCGTCAAGGACGACGTGCCGCTTCCGGGTCGCAACGTCAGCCTGGTCGTGCGGTTGGAGTTTTGAACGAGGATCCGACGTGGAACGGTCCCGAGCTCGGGGGCCGCTGACGCGCGCTCGCCGATGCAGCTGACGTCCGATCTCGCGGCCGGTCGCATCGTGCTGGCCTTCGATGACGAGGCGGCGCTGCGCGCCTTCGTCGAGGCGTCGAAAGCCCACGGCGCCTGCCTGCTCGAGCTGCCGGAGCCGCCGGCGCCGCACGCCGAGGTGACGATCCGGCTCGAGCTGCCACCGAGCTTCCGAGCGCAGTTCGAGGCGACGGTGGTGCAGCTCTTCGAGGAAGCGGGGCGGCACTCGGCGGCGTTCGAGATCACCTCGCTGACCCGCTCCTGGGAGCTCGACTTCGAGCGGCGGTTGCGGCGGGCACAGCGCTCGTCCGACGACGCCACGGAGATGACCGGCGTGGCGCCGGTGGTGCGGATCCGTCAGATGAACGTCCGCGAGCGGATGTTCCTGGCGGCGAAGGCGAACCGGGTGGAGCGGTCGGTGCTGCAGCGCGACGCGTCGGCGCAGGTGCTGCTGTCGCTGGTGACCAACCCGCGCATCACCGCCGACGACATCGTGCAGGTGATCAAGAACCCCCAGGCCTCTCCCGGAGTGCTCGACCGCATCACCAAGGAGACCCGCTGGCTCGCCAACTCGGAGATCCAGAAGGCGCTGGTGCGCAACCCGAAGACGCCGGCGCCGATCGCGATGCGGCTGGTGGGGAGCCTGCCGACCGAGGAGCTGCGGCGGCTGGCGAAGATGCGCTCGGGGGTGCGCGAGCCGCTGCGCAAGGCGGCGCTGCGCGAGGTGCTCAAGCGACAGCGCTGACCATGCCGTCAACGGCACCGCGATAGGCTGCGGTGCACCGAAAGGAGACTGTGATGAAGATTCGAGGGCTTTGCTGTGCGGTGTGCATCGGTTTGACGGCCTGGGTACCGGCGGCGGCGGACGGCCACGAGGCGGCGATCGTGGCGGTGATCGAGAGCGCCTATGTCGACGGCATCTGGATGCAGGGCGACGAGGCGGCGGCGCGCGCCGGCTTCGACCCCTCGTTCGTGATGCAGGTGTCGCGCGACGGCGCCGTGGCGTCGGTGACGCTCGACCAGTGGCTCGAGCGCCTCGGCCTCCACGGCGAGCCGCTCGACGAG
>JBPEXA010000591.1:0-1958 GCA_052032135.1 Thermoanaerobaculia bacterium
CGGCAGGGGAGAGAGTCGGTGACCGCCATGATCGCCCTTCCCGACGCCCTCGATCAGTACCTCCTCGACCATCCCGACCAGTTCCTCGCCCGCTCCTGCGAGGAGCTCTTGCTCGACCCCCGCAACGAGCCGGTCGCTCGCGGGCACCTCGTCTGCGCGGCGGCGGAGCGGCCGCTGTCGAGACGTTCCGACCAGGCGTACCTCGACGAGCATTCGACCGTCGTCGAGGAGCTGCTGGCCGCCGGCGAGCTCGGTGAGGAGGCGGAGTCGGGCGAGCTGCACGCTCGTCGGGTGCGGCCGCACGGACGCGTCTCGCTGCGCGGTGGCGGCGGCGGGACGGCGATCCTCGAGCTCGGTAGCGGCCGCCTGATCGGCACCGTCGACGGCATCCGGGTGCTCCACGAGTGCCATCCTGGCGCGATCTACCTGCATGCCGGCGAGCAGTTCCTCGTCCGCCAGCTCGACCTCGACGCCCACCAGGTGATCGCGGAGCCGGTGACGGTCGACTACTTCACGGTGCCGAGGACGGAGAAGGAGACCGAGATCCTCGAGCTGGTGGAGGAACGGCGCGACGGGCGATTGCGAGCCGCCCTCGGCCGCCTGCGGGTGACCGAGCGGGTGGTCGGCTACGAGCGCAAGCGGATCAGCGGCCGCGAGGCGATCGACGTCCATCCGCTCGACCTGCCGCCGCGGCGGATGGAGACGGTCGGTCTCTGGTGGTGGGCGCCGCCGGCGCTGGCCGCCACCCTCGAGGCGGTCGACGAGGACTTCATGGGGGCGCTCCACGCCTCCGAGCACGCGGCGATCTCGCTGATCCCGGTGCTGGCGGTGTGCGATCGCGGCGACGTCGGCGGCATCTCGATGCCCGACCACCCGCAGCTGCGATCGGGGGCGGTCTTCGTCTACGACGGGCACGCCGGCGGCGTGGGGATCGCCCGCCGCGCCTTCGAGGCGCTGCCGGAGCTGCTCGAGCGGGTCGAAGCGCTGCTCGTCGGCTGCCCCTGCCGTCGCGGCTGCCCGTCGTGCATCCAGTCGCCGAAATGCGGCAACGGCAACCGACCGCTCGACAAGAGTGGCGCGCTCCGCGCGGTGCGGGTGCTGCTGGGCCGGGCGGAGCCGGCGGTCGACTGGACCGAGGCGCCGGAGGTCGAGCTCGCGCCGCCGTCACCGGCTCCCGCCGTCGAGGATCGCGCCCCGACGACGGTCCTGCTGCGGGCGGAAGGGGACGGCACGCCCGGATCGGCGGTCGCGCTGGCCGTCCACCATCTCGAGAGCGGCCGCAGCGAGCTGCTCGATCCGCGGGATCGGGACGAGCTCACCGCGCTCGCCGCCAGCGTCGACCGCATGGTCGCCTTCGACTGGAGCACCCTGCCCGAGGTCGGTGGCGACACGAAACGCCTCGACATCCAGCGGTCGGTCAGCGAGGCGCTCGGCGAGTCGCTCTCGTTCAGTCACCTCGCCCAGCACACCCTCGGTCGTCGCCTGGCGGCGCGTTCGTTCGAGGTGCGGCAGTGGCTGTCGCGCGGCGAGGGGGAGAAGGTCGAGGCCGCCTGTCTCGAGGATCTCGACACCTTGCGGGCGCTCTATCTGTTCGGCCGCGTTCACGGCCATCTGATCTACCGCGACGCCGAGGGCCGCGACCTCAAGCTGGCGGTCGACTGGTAGGGGTGCCGCCCGGCTTCAGCCGGCGAGCGCCCGCTCGATGCGCTCGAGCGCCCAGTCGAGCTCCTCGCGGGTGATCACCAGCGGCGGGGCGAAGCGCACCACGTGGTCGTGCGTCTCCTTGCACAGCAGCCCCATCGCCTGCAGCGCTTCGCAGAAGTGGCGCGCGCCGCCCGCCTCCGGCCGCAGCTCGATGCCGATCCACAGTCCCCGGCCGCGCACCTCCGCGACGTGGGGCGAGTCGAGGCGGCGGAGCCGGTCGAGGGCATGAGCGCCGAGCTCCGCCGAGTTCTCGA
>JBPEXA010000592.1:0-3684 GCA_052032135.1 Thermoanaerobaculia bacterium
GAGATTCCACAGCTGGCGGCGGCCGGCGGCGGGCGGCTCGGCGTCGCCGAGGGCGGAGACCAGGGCGGCCAACCGCCGCCCGAGATCGCGCAGCAGCTCGGGCCCGTGGTCGCTGCGCTGCCGCCAGGGGGTGCCGCCGACCTCGTCTGCGAGCCGCGCCGGCCGCGCGACGCCGTGACGGTCCTCGATCTCGACCACGGCGGCGCCGTCGAGCGCCGGTCGGGTCGCCGGCAACCCGAGATCGAGCCCGCGGCCGACGAGGTGGGCGATCAGCGTGTGCTCGAGCTCGATGTCCGATCGCAGCTGGCCGTGGGTGGCGACTTTGAGGAAGACGCGCTCGTCGCCGCTGTCGATCGCGAAGTTGGCGTTCTCGCCGCCGCAGCGGCTCACTTCGCCGGTGATGCCGTACCTCGCCGCCACGAAGGCCTCCACCTCGGCCTCGGTCACGGTGGCGGTCGTCGTGTCGGCGACTTCGCCGGCGGGCTCAGAAGGTGAAGTCGACACCGATCAGGGTGCGGATCTCGCGGTCGCCGCCGTCGAGCCCCTCGATCGCGTTGGCGGCGACCAGCAGGCCCGCCTTGCCGATCAGGTGGCCGATCGACAGCCCGAGCACGATCTCGCCGAACGGATCGTCGGTGACGTTGGTGCCGAAGACGACGCCGATCGATCGCCGGTAGCGCGAGCGCCGGGCGGGGGCGACGTCGAGCCGCGGCGTCGACTTCGGGAAGTAGAACTTGGCCAGCGCGTAGGCGTTGAAGCTGGGGTCGCCGCCGGTGAGGCCGAGTGCCGTGTCGTCGACGCCGAAGGTGGCGCCGAGGCCGATCGAGAAGGCTGCTGCGCTCGAGCGCGAGTTCGAGAGGTGGCCGGTGATCGACTGGAAGTCGAGCTGGCTGGTGTCGGCGGGGATGAGCGTCACCCGCGACACGATGTCGGTGGCGATCGGCAGCCGCGCGGCGCCGATGTAGAGGGGGTGCTCGTCCTCGCGACCCGCCAGCCGCCGCCAGGCGAGCGGCTTCTCCTTCGCTTCGGTCTCGGAGGTCGGCGCCGCCGGGCCGGCCGCGACGCCGAACAGGTCGATCATGCCGGCGAACGGGTTGACCTCGCGCTCGCGGATGGTCGTCAGCTGGGCGGTCATCTCGACCGGCTCGTCGGAGACCACCAGCACCCACAGGTGCTCGACCCCCAGCAGGTACGGCGTGTTGCGACGATCGAAGAGCAGCAGCGGCTGGCCGGCGTGGAGGAGGCCGTCGTCGAGCCTGCGGATCGGCACCACGAAGTCGGGGAGATCGTCACGGTAGCTGCCGCGGAAGAGCACCCGCAGCAGCTGCTCGCCGGGGGGGCAGACCTCCTCGATCGTGCGGCACTCGCGCTCCGCCCGCTCGAGCAGCTCGCGCACCGGCGCGTCGTCCTGATGGACCGGCATGGCGTCGAAGTACGACGACACGCTCGTGGGGTCGAGCTTCGCTCGCTGGCGCCGCTTCTGGGCGCTGGCGCTGTCGACCGCCAGCAGGGCGATCGTGGCGACGGCGAGAGCCGTCATGGGACATCGACGCGACATGACCACCTCCCGGGGGTGCGTCGGACGAGTCTAGTACGGCGACCGGCGGTCAGTTCTCGCTATCGAGATCTCCGCCGCTCGAGATGACCTGCAGGTACTTGCAGAGCACGAACTCCGACGGCTTGCGGTCGTCGTCGAAGGCGCGGATGCCGGCCACCGTCACTGCGGTCCCGGCGGTCAGCTCGCGGGCCCGGGCCAGCGATTCGCCGCGACAGACGATGGGGATGCGGCCGCGGATCTGGTGAGACGGGTGTCTCACGATGAGATCGAAGTGTGCCTCGGTCTCGCCCCCGATCGACTCGACGTCGGGCGGCGCGGCCACTTCGCCGGAGAGCACCTCGGTCTCGACGCGGGGTGCCACGTCGGGCTCGGGCGCAAGGGGATTGTCGAACACGATACCGCTCCTTCCTTCCCTCGACAGCAGACGACAGACTTCAAGTACGAACACCGGCTCGGCCCCCGAACCCACCGGATCGATCGCTCGCGATCGTACCGCTTTCGCGGCGGGGGTGCACGGCGTCGAAAGCGCTGCGCACCGACGACAGGACCATGCGAGAACAGTGCCAGCTCGAAGCGGTCGGCCACAGGCGGCGGCGCGCCGTTTCCGGCGATGGTCCGGTCGCTCGGCTCCGGCGGCGATCGGCAATTCGTGGCACCTGCGTCGCGGAGAATCGTCACCTGGCGGCGGGGGAGCGTCCAGTAGGATGCCGGCCGTGCTCCCCACCGCACGCCTCGCCTGCGCCGTGGCGATCGCCGTGCTCGCCTGCGCGCCGGAGGCCCGGCAGCGTCCGCGGCTGACGATCTTCGCCGCCGCCAGCGTCGGCGCCGTCGTCGACGAGCTGGCGATCGGGTTCGAGCGGCGCGAGGGAGTCGAGGTGACCGTCAACGTCGCCGGCTCCAACGTCCTCGCCCGGCAACTGCTGGCGGCTCCGGTCGCCGATCTCTTCCTCTCTGCCGACGAGCGGTGGGCGCGGGCGGTCGCCGACGCCGGTCACGCGGCGCAGGCGCCGCGCGCACTGTGGTCGAACGAGCTGGTGGTGATCGCCCATCGCGACGCGCCGTGGCCGGCGGTCGAGCCCGCGGAGCTCGCCGAGCTCCCAATCGACGCGGTCGCCGTCGCCGACCCCGACGCCGTGCCGGCAGGTCGCTACGCGCGGGTGGCCCTCGGAGCGCTCGACCGGGCCGGCGCCGATCTGTGGAGCCGGCTCGCCGACCGACTGGTGCCGACCGCCGACGTGCGCGCGGCACTGGCACTGGTCGAAGCCGACCCGCGGATCATCGGAGTCGTCTATCGCACCGACGCCGAGCGCAGCGAGCGGGTGCGCACCCTCTGCCGGCTGCCGCTGCCGGACGGCGAGCCGCCGATCGCCGTCCACGCCGTCGTCCTCGCCGGCGGCGGGGTCGCCCGGGCACAGAGCTTTCTCGCCTATGTCGAGGGTGACGGCGCCGCCGTCGTGCGCCGTCACGGATTCGGAGCTCGCGGTTGACCGACCTCCTGGAAGTGGTCGGTCTGACCCTGAAGGTCGCGGCGGTGGCGACCGCGATGATCGCCGGGCCGGCGATTGCGGTCGGCTACCTCCTCGCCCGCCGTCGCTTCCCCGGCTCGCGACTGCTGTCGGCGCTCGTCGGCCTGCCGCTGGTGGTGCCGCCGACGGCGGTCGGCTTCCTGCTGCTGCGGCTGCTCGCGGTCGACGGTCCGCTCGGGCGCGAGACGCTCGGTTTCGACCTCCGCGTCCTACTCACCTGGAAGGCGGCGGCGGTCGCCGCGGCGGTGATGTCGACGCCGCTGGTGGCGCGCACCGCGCGGGTCGCCTTCGAGGGCGTCGATCCGCGCCTCGAGGCGGTCGCCCGGACCCTCGGCTACGGCCCCGTCGAGACCTTCCGGCGAGTGACCCTGCCACTCGCTGCCCGCGGCCTGGGCGCCGGCCTCCTGCTCGGCTTCACGCGCGCGCTCGGCGAGTTCGGCGCCACGGTGATCGTCGCCGGCAGCATCCCCGGGCGCACGCGCACTCTGGCGTCGGCGATCTTCAACGCCCAGCAGGCGGGCGACGAGCAGCGTGCGGCCGCGCTGATCGCGATCGCGCTGGTCGTCGGCTTCGCCGCCATCTACCTGGCGGAGCGGTGGA
>JBPEXA010000593.1:0-6504 GCA_052032135.1 Thermoanaerobaculia bacterium
CGTCGAGGGCATCGACGAGCGCTTCGGCGTGGACCGGCTCGAAACCGGCGTCGAGCAGATCGCGCACCGAGCCGAGCAGCGCCGCGTAACCGTCCTGGAGATGGTGGAGGACGCGTCGCAGCGGTGGCTGCTCGCCGGCCAGCCGGCGAACGAAGAGGGGGAAGAGGTCGCTGCCGCCCAGTCGCTTCCCGGCGACGTCGTCGGCGATCTCCATCGCCAGCCCGAAGAGCACGACGACGCGGAGGTTGAGCACCCCCTCGGGGAACCTCTCGGCGATGCGGGCGAGCAGGTGGTGGCGGAGGCTGCGCGACGGCACGACGATCCAGCGGGCGGGCGGGATCGTCCCGTCGCGCCGTCGGTCGCCGTCGAGAGCGGCGAGCAGCCGCGCTTCGCCGTCGAGCGGCCCGGCGGTGAGCCGCAGAACGGCGCCGGAGCGCTGGGCCGGGGATGGGGTCACCGGACCGTATGCGAGCACGCCGCCCGGGGCGTGTCAACCGTGGGATACTGCCGCCGCTCTCCCTGCCGGCAGAGCCGCCGGCACCCCAGCGAGGCCCTCCGATGCCGCTCACCGAACCGATGACGCTGGCGACCGACTACCTGCTGGCGGCGGTCGGCATCGTCCTCGCCCGCAAGCTCGCTCCGAAGGGGGAGGCGGCGACCGGCGCCCTCGCCTGGTGGCGACTGGCGCTCGTCGCGATGGCGGTCGCCGCCTTCGCCGGCGGCACCTTTCACGGCTTCACCCGCCTGCTGCCAACGATGGTGCTCACCGCGCTGTGGAAGCTGACGATGGTGGCGATCGGGGTGGCGGGGACGGCGCTGGCGCGGGCGTCGGTCGAGCCGGTGCTCTCCGAGCGGGGACGGCGGGTCGCCGCCGCCGCGCTCTGGATGGAGCTCGCGCTCTACGCCGTCTGGGTGCTCTTCGTCGACGACGGCTTCGGCAGCGCGGTGGTGCAGTACGGCGCGGCGATGCTGCTGGCGGCCGCGATCCACACCGCTCTCGCCCTGCGCGGACGGCCCGCCGCCTGGTGGATCGTCGGCGGCGTGGCGGTGTCGCTCGCCGCCGCCGCCATCCAGCAGAGCGGCCTGTCGCTCCATCGTCACTTCAACCAAAACGACCTCTACCACGTAGTGCAGGTTGCCGGGCTGTTCCTCTTCTTTCGTGGAGCCCGCCGTCTCCACCTCACGGCGCCCGGAGCTTCCGTACAATGACCGCCCACCGCGAGGAGTGCCGACGCCGTGCCCGATGATCGTCTCGCCAGTCTGAAGATCGAGCGCGAGCCCGAGCCCGAAGGCCCCGGTCTGCTGCGTTTCTGGTGGGTCGGGGTGCTGGTGCTGCTGCTCGCCGGCGCCGCCTGGGCGATCCTCGCCCGACCGAAGGCGATCGAGGTCGTCACCGCGGTCGCCCGCGAGGAGCGCGGCGGAGGCGGTTCCAGCGCTGGCACCATCCTCAACGCCTCCGGCTACGTCACCGCCCGGCTGCAGGCGACGGTGTCGTCCAAGTTCACCGGCCGCGTCGTCGAGGTGCTGATCGAGGAGGGGATGGCCGTCGAGGAGGGTCAGCTGATGGCGCGCCTCGACGCCTCCAACGTCGAGGTCAACCTCGGCCTCGCCCGCGCCCAGGCGTCGGCGGCCCGCGCCGCCCTCGAAGAGACGCGGGTGCGCCGCCGCGAGGCGGAGCTCGAGCTGCGTCGGGTCGAGGGGCTGGCGGCGGCGGGCATCGCCGGCCAGGCGGAGCTCGACGCCGCCCAGGCGACCTTCGATTCGCTCACCGCGCGCCTCGTCCAGCAGGAGGAGGAGGTGGCGGTCGCCGAGCGGCAGGTGGCGGTCTGGCGCCAGCAGCTCGCCGACACCGAGATCCGTGCGCCGTTCGCCGGCGTCGTGGTGTCGAAGAACGCCCAACCGGGAGAGATGATCTCGCCGGCGGCCGCCGGCGGCGGCTTCACCCGCACCGGCATCGGCACCATCGTCGACATGGAGTCGCTCGAGATCGAGGTCGACGTCAACGAGAGCTACATCAACCGGGTGACGCCGGGACAGCCGGTGGAAGCGACGCTCGACGCCTACACCGACTGGAAGATCCCGGCGCGGGTGATCGCCATCGTGCCGACCGCCGACCGCCAGCGCGCCACCGTCAAGGTGAGGATCGGCTTCGACCAGCTCGACCCCCGCATCCTCCCCGACATGGGTGTCAAGGTGGCGTTCCTCGAGTCGGAGACCGATCCCGATGCCCGGGCGGCGGCGCGGGTGCTGCTCCCCAAGCGGGTGGTTCGCTCCGACGGCGGCCGGGATATCGTCTGGTTGATCCGGGACGGCAAGGCGGAGCGGCGCGCGGTCAGTGTCGGCCCCGAGAGTGGCGACGACGTGGTGATCCGCTCGGGGGTGAGCGCCGGCGAACGGGTCATCCTTTCCGCCGACGGAGATCTGGAGGACGGCATCGCCGTCGAGGAGGTCAGCGAGTGAGTGCACTGGTGGAAGTCCGTGGCGTCAGCAAGTCGTTCCGGCGGGGGTCGGAGGTCATCGAGGTGCTCGAGAACCTCGACCTGTCGGTCGCCAAGGGGGAGTTCCTCGCCCTCATGGGGCCGTCGGGCTCCGGCAAGTCGACCCTCCTCAACCTGATCGGAGGCCTCGATCGCCCGACCAGCGGCTCGGTGAGCGTCGACGGCCAGCGGATCGACGATCTCTCCGACCGCAAGCTCGCCAACTGGCGCGCCCGCCACGTCGGCTTCGTCTTCCAGTTCTACAACCTGATGCCGGTGCTGACCGCCTTCCGCAACGTCGAGCTGCCGCTGCTGCTGACGCCGCTGTCGTCGAAGGAGCGGCGGCGCCAGGTCGAGACCGCCCTCGAGGTCGTCGGCCTCTCGCACCGCGTCGACCACTATCCGCGCCAGCTCTCCGGTGGTGAGCAGCAGCGGGTCGGCATCGCGCGCGCCATCGCCACCGACCCGACGCTGATCCTCGCCGACGAGCCGACCGGCGATCTCGACCGCCAGTCGGGCGACGAGGTGCTCGGCATCCTGCACACGCTCTCCGAGGAGCTCGACAAGACGATCCTGATGGTGACCCACGACCCGCTGGCGGCCGAGCGCGCCGACCGCACGCTCCATCTCGACAAGGGACGGCTGGTCGAAGGGGAGGTGGCGGCGTGAAGTACCTACACCTGATCTGGAGCAACCTGCGGCGCAAGAAGACGCGCACCATCCTCACCACACTGTCGATCCTCGTCGCCTTCCTGCTCTTCGGCTACCTGGTGACCATCGACCAGGCGATGTCGATGGGGATCAGCCTGGTCGGCGAGGACCGGCTGGTGGTGCGCCACAAGGTGTCGATCATCCAGCTGCTGCCGGCGAGCTACGAGGCGCGGATGGAGCGGCTCGACGGCGTCGTCGACGCCACCCACGCCACCTGGTTCGGCGGCATCTACCAGGACCCCAAGAACTTCTTCCAGCAGTCGCCGGTCAAGCCCGAGGAGTACCTGGCGATGTACCCCGAGTTCCTGCTCCCCGACGACCAGCGCGCGGCGTGGCTGCGCACCCGCACCGGCGCCGTCGTCGGCCGCACGCTGGCCGACAAGTTCGGCTGGGAGATCGGCGACCAGGTGCCGATCCAGGCGACGATCTGGCGGCAGAAGGACGGCGGCAGCACCTGGACCTTCGACCTCGTCGGCATCTACGACGGCGCCGACAAGGGGACCGACACCACGCAGTTCCTCTTCCACTACGACTACTTCGACGAGGCGCGGGCCGGCGGCGAGGGGCTCGTCGGCTGGTACATCCTGCGGATCGCCGACCCCGAGCAGGCGGTCGAGGTGGCGAAGGCGGTCGACGCCGAGTTCGCCAACTCGCCGGCGGAGACGCGCACCGAGACCGAGCTCGCCTTCCTCCAGGGGTTCGCCAACCAGGTCGGCAACGTCAGCAAGATCCTGCTGGCGGTGCTGAGCGCCGTCTTCTTCACCATCCTGCTGGTCGCCGGCAACACGATGGCGCAGGCGGTGCGCGAGCGCACCGAGGAGATCGGGGTGCTGAAGGCGATGGGGTACGGCAACCGGCAGGTGCTCGGGCTGGTGCTCGCCGAGTCGCTGCTGCTGTCGGTGCTCGGCGGCGGCCTCGGCCTCGGCCTCGCCTGGCTGCTGATCTCGACCCAGGGCGACCCGACCGGCGGCGCGCTGCCGATCTTCTACCTGCCCGCCGGCAAGCTGGTGGTCGGCGGCGCGCTGATCGTGCTGCTCGGCGTCGTCACCGGCCTGATGCCGGCGCTCCAGGCGATGCGGCTCCAGGTCGCCGACGCGCTGCGACGGGGGGCGGCGTGACGTCGCCGCTGCGCTGGCTGCAGCAGGCGTTCGCCGTCGCCCGCTACAGCCTGATGACGATCCCGCAGCGCTGGGGGTCGTCGCTGTCGTCGGCGTTCGGCATCGCCGGTGTGGTGGCGGTGCTGGTCGGCGTGCTGTCGATCGCCCAGGGGGTGCGGGAGACGATGCAGAGCTCGGCGTCGGTCGATTCGGTGGTGGTGCTGCGCGACGGCGCCGACTCCGAGATGATGAGCGGGCTGACGCGCGAGTGGGCGCAGGTGATCGGCGACACCGCCGGGGTGCGGCGCGACGACAGCGGCCCGCTCTCCTCGGCCGAGCTGTTCGTCGTCATCAACCTCCCCAAGCGCAGCACCGGCACCGACGCCAACGTGCCGCTGCGCGGCGTCGAGGAGGCCGCCTTCGAGGTCCGTGACCGCTTCGAGATGGTCGCCGGGCGGCCGTTCGAGTGGGGGCGCAACGAGGTGATCGTCGGCGTCGGCGCGGCGCGGGAGTTCACCGGCCTCGACCTCGGCGGCGCGATCGAGGTCGGCGGCGAGATGTGGCAGGTGGTCGGCGTCTTCACCGCCGGCGGCGGCGTCGCCGAGTCGGAGATCTGGGCCGACGCCAAGATCCTGCAGTCGGCCTACCGCCGCGGCGACTCCTTCCAGGCGGTCTACGCCAAGCTCGCGGCGCCCGAGGCGTTCACCACCTTCAGCGACGAGCTGTCGAGCGACCCGCGGGTGAGCGTCGACGTCTACCGCCAGGCCGACTTCTACCAGCAGCAGTCGTCGGTGCTCACCGGGCTGATCACCGGTCTCGGCATCCTGATCACCGCGCTGATGGCGGTCGGCGCCGTCTTCGGCGCTCTCAACACCATGTACACGGCGGTGTCGGCGCGCACCCGCGAGATCGCCACCCTGCGGGCGGTCGGCTTCAAGAGCGGGCCGGTGGTGGCGTCGGTGCTGGTCGAATCGCTGCTGCTGGCGCTCGCCGGCGGCACCGTCGGCGGCGTCGCCGCCTACCTCGCCTTCGACGGCTTCCAGGCGGCGACCATCAACTGGCAGACCTTCAGCCAAATCGCCTTCGGCTTCCGGGTGACGCCGCAGCTGGTCGTCGCCGGCATCGTCTGCGCGGCGGTGATCGGCGTCATCGGCGGATTCCTGCCGGCGCTGCGGGCGGCGCGGATGCCGATCGCCACCGCCCTGCGCGAAGGGTAGCGGTGGGCGACGAGGCGGGTGCGGCGCGACGCTTCGGTCGCCACTTCCTGATCGGCTTGCAGCCGGAGCCACGGCTCACCGATCATGACCGGCGGCTGCTGGAGACGCTGCGGCCCGCCGGCGTCATCCTCTTCCGCGGCAACTTCCGCCACGACCTCCCCTACGCCGGATGGCTCGAGGAGCTCGGCGAGCTGCTCGAGGAGGTGCGCGGTGCGATCGGGCGTCGGCGCTGCATCCTCGCCATCGACCACGAAGGGGGTCGGGTGCTGCGCACGCCGCCGCCGCTGACCGACTTCGGTCCCGCCTCGGTGTGGGGGCGGCGGGCGGCGGAGGTCGGGCGGGCGATGGGCGTCGAGCTGGCGGCGATCGGCGTCAACGTCGACTTCGCGCCGGTGGTCGACGTCGACTCCAACCCCCACAACCCGGTGATCGGCGACCGCGCCTTCGGCGACGACGCCGAAGCGGTGACCGCCGCCGCCGGCGACTTCCTCCACGCCCTCCAGGGCGAGGGGGTGCTGGGCTGCCTCAAGCACTATCCGGGGCACGGCGACGCCGACGTCGACTCCCACCACGAGCTGCCGGTGGTCGACGCCCCCGTCGAGCTGCTGCGCGAGCGCGAGCTCGCCCCCTACCGCGCCCTCGCCGCCGACCCGGCGACTCGGCTGGTGATGACGGCGCATGTCCGCTATCCCGCCTGGGACCGCGAGTGGCCGGCGACGCTGTCGCCGACCATCCTCGGCACCCTGCGCGGGGAGCTCGGCTTCGACGGCGTGGTGGTCAGCGACGACGTCGGCATGCAGGCGGTCAGCGCGCTGTTCGATCAGCCTCACGTGCCGGCGCAGGCGATCACCGCCGGCTGCGACCTGATCGCCATCTGCGACCACCTGACCGACACCGGCCGCGCCGAGCGAATGGCCGCCGACCTGGCGGCGTCGCTCGACCGCGGCGAGCTCGAGGCGGCGACGGTGGAAGCGGCCGCGGAGCGGGTCGAACGTCTCCTCG
>JBPEXA010000594.1:0-1792 GCA_052032135.1 Thermoanaerobaculia bacterium
GCGCCCCCTACGAGGAGGGGCAGGAGATCGAGATCACCGGCGCGGTCACCGACGGTGACGGGCGGCCGCTCTCCGGCCGCACCGTCGTGCTCGAGGTCTACCGGCGGGGCTTCTCCCTCCGCTCGCTCTCGCCGAGCGAGATGGGTCGCTCGAAGAAGGGGTTGCAGCAGCGCACCGCGATCACCGACGAGATCGGCCGCTACACGATCACCTGGCCGTGGCACGACTACTACAACCGCTTCGAGCTGTCGGTCGGCGACTTCGGCGACGACGGCTACTACGTCGAGGAGCGGGCCGATCTGTCGCGGCGGGTGATGCGCGGCTCGCCGGTGATCGTCAGCTTCGTAATCGGCGAGTCGACCGGCGGCGCGGTGGCACCGGCACCCGCCGGTGCCGTCACCACCCCCGCGCAGCCGGTGCGCGAGACGCGGCCGGCTTCCGGGGGCAGCGGCGACGAGGACCGCATCCTCGGCCGCTACGGCGAGCCCGATCGCATCGATCGGCTGGAGCTCCCCTACGGCGTCGAAGTCACCTGGTGGTACTTCGATCGCGGGCGCGCCTACCGCTTCCTCGACGGCGAGCTCTCCGACGAACTGAGCTTCGATCCGGTCGCGGGCCGCTGACGCCGGGGCGATGTCGATCGAACCGACCAAGGCTGCGGCCACGCCCCGACCCAATGCGGTCACCGGCGCCCGCTTTCTCGGCCTGATCGCCGACAAGCTGGAGCAGACCGAGCAGGTCTTCCGCGACAGCCTCGGCTCCGACGTGCCGTTCATCGCCGCCGCCGGCGACTACATCTTCCGCGGCGGCGGCAAGCGGATGCGGCCGGCGCTGGTGCTGCTGACGGCGGCGCTCCTCGAGCGCGACGGCGACGAGGAGGTCACCTACGCGGCGGTGGTCGAGCTGATCCACACCGCGACGCTGATCCACGACGACATCATCGACCACGCCGAGCTGCGCCGCGGGCAGCCGACCCTCAACCGGGTGTGGGGCAACAGCCAGACGGTGCTGCTCGGCGACTGGCTCTACACCACCTCGATGCAGATGGCGCTCTCCCACGGCAACCTCGAGGTGGTGCGACGGCTGTGCGAGGCGACGCTGCGGATGACCGAAGGGGAGCTGCTGGCGCTCGACCGCCTCGGCGCCATCGACCTCACCCACGAGGAGTACTTCGAGATCGTCGAGCGCAAGACGGCGCGGCTCTTCGCGGCCGCGGCGTCGGTGCCGGCGCTGATGGCGCCCGCCCGCCCGGAGGCCGCCCAGCGCCTCGCCGCCTACGGCCGGGCGCTCGGCATCTGCTTCCAACTGGTCGACGATCTGCTCGATTTCACCGCCCGCGAGGGGGAGCTCGGCAAGCCGGTCCTCTCCGACCTCAAGGAGGGGAAGCTCACCCTGCCGCTGCTGCTGGCGCTGCCGCGCATCGACGACGGGCGCCGGCAGGCGATCAAGACCGTTCTCGAGGACGGCAGCTTCGAGCGGGTCGAGCCGCAGGCGCTGCTCGAGATCGTTCGCGCCGAGGGGACCGTCGACGAGACCCGCCAGCTCGCCGAGGAGTACGCCGAGGCGGCGCGGCGGGAGCTAGAGGTCTTCCCCGACGGCCTGGCGCGCGAAGCGCTCGAGACGGCTCCGGATTTCGTCCTCAACCGGCGACGCTAACGGCTCCGGCGGCCGCATGCCGAACAGGCCGGCGGTCGGCGGCGGCGGCGGCGGTACGTTCTCCGGCGGCACCGGCAGCACCTCGGCGCCGACCAGCGCCTCGGAGCCGACCACGGTGACGAAGCGGAAGGTGCGC
>JBPEXA010000595.1:0-1944 GCA_052032135.1 Thermoanaerobaculia bacterium
GGCGACCGCCGAGGAGCTGCGATCGCTGTCGTCGCAGCTCGCGACGACGACCGCCGAGCTGGAGAGCTCGCGCGGCACCGAGACGACGCTGCGGGCCGATCTCGAACGCTCGCGCGCCGAGCTGGCGGCGGCCCGCGAGGAGATCGAGGGGCTCGGTCGTCGCGTCACCGACCTCGCCGCCGCCGAGGACCGTCTCTCAGCGACCGAGAGCGAGCTGCAGCGGGAGCGGGAGGCGGCCGCGCGACAGGCCTCCGAAATCGCGGCGCTGCGCGATCGGTTGGCGGCGACCCGCGAGGAGGGCGAGCGGGCGGAAGAGCTGACGACCGAGCTTGCGGCGGCGAGCGGTGACGTGGAGGCGGCGAGGGCCCGCATCACCGAGCTCGAGGGGCTGCTCGAGAGCGAGCAGATCGAGCGAGCGCGGTCGAGCCGGCGGCTCGAGGAGGTCGAGGCGTCGATGACGACGCTCGAGGGGCGTCTGACGGCGGCCCGCGAGGCGCGGCGGGAGCTCGAGGCGCAGCTGGCGGCGGCGTCGAGCGAGCGGTCGGTCAGCGAAGCGCGGCTGGTCGAGCGGATCGCCGAGCTCGAGCGTGCCGTCGAGGGGGCGTCGGTCGATCGCGACGCAGCCGACGACCTCGAGACCCGCGTCGAGGCGTTGACGGCGGAGGGCCGCCGGCTGCGGGAGCGGGTGGTCGCCCTCGAGCTGGAGGCCCGCGATGCCGCCCAACTGCGGGACGTGAACGAGCGGCTCGAGGCGGAGCGGCAGACGTTGCGCGGCGAGCTCGACCGCGCCCGGAGGCAGCTCGCCGAGCTGGAGCCGGCGAGCGCGCCGGAGCGCGTCGCGGAGGCGCCGACCGTGGCTCGCGAGCCGGAGCCGGTGCCCCCCACCGCGCCGGAGCGGCGGGTCGAGACGGAGCCGAGGACGACGGTGCCCCCGCTGGCGCCCGGTCCCGATCCGGCGGCGGTGGAGGCGGCCGTCCGGCGCTGGGCGGAGGCGTGGTCGCGCCAGGACGTCGACGCCTATCTCGCCGCCTACGCCCCCCGCTTCCGGCCGTCCGGAGACCTCGATCGCCAGAGCTGGGAGGCCCAGCGGCGGGTGCGGCTGATGCGACCGGAGTTCATCGAGGTCGAGATCGACCAGCTCGACGCCCAGCTGATCGGTCCGCAGCGGGCGGTCGTCCGCTTCGCCCAGGCCTACCGGTCGAACACCTACAGCGACCGGGTGATCAAGACCCTCGAGCTGGTGAGCTTCGGCGGCGACTGGAAGATCGTCAGCGAGCGGGCGGAGTAGGCGTTACGGGTAGCGCACCCAGCGCCAGAGCTCCTGAACCGTCGGCTTCTTGCCGTGCATCAGGATCCCGACCCGGTAGATGCGGCCGGCGAAGGCGACCATGAAGTACGCGAAGCCGATCGCCAGCAGGTAGCCGAGGACGATCTGCCACGTCGGCGGCGCCTTGACCGCCAGCCGTAGCAGCAGGATCGTCGGCGTGAAGGGTGGGATGAGCGTCGTCACCAGCGACAGGGTGGAGTCGGGGTCGTTGATGATCAGGAAGAAGAAGAACATCGGCGTCACCAGCAGGAAGGCGGCGATGCTGGCGAACTGCTGCGCCTCCTGGAGGTTGTTGAAGGCGGCGCCGATGGCGGCGTAGAAGGCGGCGTAGACGAAGAAGCCGATCACGAAGAGAGCGCAGAAGTGGACGATCAGGCCGGGCGCGAGGGTCGGGATGTCGAGATCGTCGTCGAGCCACCCGATCGAGGCGACGATCGAAGGAGCGGTGAGAATGGCGATCGACGTCAGCCAGATCACCAGCTGGGTGAGGGCGACGCCGCAGACGCCGAGCAGCTTGGCCATCATCAGCTCGGTCGGGCGCGCGGTCGAGACGATGACCTCGACGACGCGCGACGTCTTCTCCTCGAGGACGCTGTTCATCAGCTGCTGGCCGTAGA
>JBPEXA010000596.1:0-4001 GCA_052032135.1 Thermoanaerobaculia bacterium
CGCCGGGCGATCTCGGGGGTGCCGTCGGACGAGCCGCCGTCCGACACGATCACCTCGTCGGCGATCGCCAGCGCGCTGGTCACGCTGGCGGCCAGCCGGGACGCCTCGTCGAGCGCGGGGATGACCACGCTCAGCCGCGGCCGGCGACTACTCGGTCCGCTCGTAGTGGATCTCCAGGTTCTTGAACCGCCGCTCGCCGTTGTCGACCCAGGAGGTGTAGGTCCAGTGGTCGTCGTCGACCCAGCTGTAGGTCACCTGTTGGTCGTAGGTGCCGCCGCTCATGGCGTCGGCGAAGGAGCCGCTCATCGTCCGCACGCCGTCGTCGCCCATGCCGCCGGCGTAGTGGATCATCAGCGTGCCGAAGTTGTCGATCCACACCGACTCGTACTCGCCGGTGAGGTTGTTGTAGCCGTCGAGGCTCATCCCCTCGAACGGCATGCCGCCGAAGTTGCCGCCCCAGCGGCTCTGCAGGAAGCGGTCCCCCATGATCATCTTCGCCTCCATGCGGCCGGTCTCCTGCATCGGCGGCTGGTCGGGGTCCATCCACAGCGAGACCGCTCCCTTCCACACGCCGGCGTAGCGGGCGAGCTCGAGATGCGGCTCGCCGGGGGAGGCGGCCTCCATCCAGGCGCTCATCTCCGCCCGCATCTCGTCGGTCATCGGCGGCTCCTCCTGCGCCCCGGCGGTGGAGCCGACGAGGGCCAGCAGGACGGCAAGGGCACACAGCGGGTGACTCGCTCGCATCGGTCTGCTCCTCGGTTGTGCGCTGCTAGCATACCCGGGCTGATGGCCGACGCCCGGTTCTCGCACCTCGATGATGCCGGCCGCGCGCGCATGGTCGACGTCTCCGGCAAGCCGGTCACCCTGAGGGTGGCGGAGGCGTCGTGCCGGGTCCGTCTCGCACCCGAGACGGTCGCCCGGCTCGACCAGCTGCCGAAGGGCGACGCCGTGACGGTGGCGAGGCTCGCCGGCATCCAGGCCGCCAAGCGCACCGCCGACTGGATCCCCCTCGCCCATCCGCTGCCGCTCGACGACGTCGGCGTCGAGGTCGAGGCGGACGGCGACGGGGTGACCGTTCGCAGCCGCGTGGTCTGCCGCGCCGCCACCGGCGCCGAGATGGAGGCGCTCACCGCCTGCGCGGCGGCGGCGCTGGCGCTCTACGACATGGTCAAGGCGGTGCAGCGCGACGCCGAGATCACCGAGCTGCGGCTGGAGTCGAAGAGCGGCGGCAGGAGCGGCGACTACCGGCGGGGTCGAAAGCCCGAGGCCGACGGTTGAAGACCGGGCTCGATCGCCTGCTGGAGCGGCCGGAGTCGCTCGACGGGCGCTCCTGGGGCCTGCTGTCGCACACCGCCGCTGTCGATCGCGACCTGCAGCCCGGCCACCTGGCGCTGGCGCGCAGCGGGCGGCCGCCGCAGCGGCTGTTCGGCCCGGAGCACGGCTTCTACGGCGTCGAGCAGGACATGGTGCCGGCGGACGATCAGATCGATCCGTGGACCGGCGCCGAGATCGTCTCGCTCTACGGCTCCAGCGAGGCGTCGCTGGTGCCGCGGCCGGAGGCGTTCGACGGCCTCGATCTGCTGGTGATCGACCTCCAGGACGTCGGCGCGCGCTACTACACCTACGCGGCGAGCGCGGTGTGGAGCGCCGAGGTCGCCCTCGCGGCGGGCTGCGAGGTGTGGCTGCTCGACCGCCCCAACCCGTTGGGCGGCGAGGTCGTCGAGGGCAATCTCCCGGACCCCGACTACGCGTCGTTCGTCGGCGCCTTCGAGCTGCCGGTCCGCCACGGCCTGACCCTCGGCGAGCTGCTGACGCTCGAGGCGAGGCGGCGGGGGTGGCCGGACGGCTGGAAGGTGGTCGAGCTGCGCGGCTGGCGGCGGGATTCGCTGTGGAGCGACCTCGACCGGCCGTGGATCGCCCCGTCGCCCAACCTGCCGCGCTGGAGCGCAACGGTGCTCTATCCGGGGCTCTGCCTGGTGGAGGCGACCGAGCTCTCCGAAGGGCGGGGGACGACGCTGCCGTTCCAGCTCGTCGGCGCCCCGGCCACCACCGGCATCGACGCGCCGGCGCTCGCCGCGGCGCTCGAGGAGCAGGGGCACCCGGGGATCAGCGTCGCGCCCGCCTGGTTCAAGCCGCAGTATCAGAAGCACGCCGGCGTCGCCTGCGCCGGGGTGCGCCTCGACGTCGTCGATGCGGCGACCGTCGCCGCCTACGAGCTCGGCGTCGAGCTGATCGCCACCCTGCACGCGCAGCTCGGGGAGGCGTTCCAGTGGCGACGGGATCCCTACGAGTTCGTCACCGATCGGCCGGCGATCGACCTGCTCACCGGCGGCGACGAGCTGCGCTCCGCGCTCGACTCGGGCGACGACCACCGTCGGTGGATCGACTCGTGGGAGGGCGACGAGCTGCGCTTCGCCGACGCTCGCTCCGCCGCCCTGCTCTACGACTGAGCGGGCGCGTTGCCTCGCGCCGTCGCGCGGTGCGACAATCCGCGCGATGAGCGACCGCATCCGCTTCTTCCTCCCCGGCCCGACGTGGGTGCCGGACGACGCCCGGCAGGCGATGACACAGCCGGCGATCGGCCACCGCGGGCCGCCGTTCAAGGCGCTCTACCGCGACCTCCAGCCGCTGCTGCGCTCCGTCTTCCGCACCGAGACGGAGGTGCTGATGGCATCGGCGAGCGCCACGCTGGTGATGGAGGCCGCGGTGGTGTCGACGGTGCGTGGGGCGGTCCTCCACTGCACCTGCGGCGCCTTCGCCGAGCGGTGGCTGGCGATCTCCGGCACCCACGGCCTCGACGCCGACCAGCTGTCGGCGCCATGGGGAGAGGCGATCGACCCCGACCTGCTGCGGCAGGCGCTGCGGCGCCGTCGCTACGACGCGGTGACGATCACCCACAACGAGACGTCGACCGGCGTGCTGAACCCGCTGGCGGAGCTGGCGGCGGTGGTCCACGAGGAGAGCGACGCGCTGGTGATGGTCGACTGCGTGTCGGGCCTCGGCGGCGCGCGGATGGAGAACGACGCCTGGGGGATCGACATCGCGCTCGCCGGCACCCAGAAGGCGCTGGCCGCCCCTCCCGGCATCGTCGCCTTCACCTTCTCCAGCCGGGCGCGCGAGCGCGCCGAGGGCAAGGAGCACCGCGGCTTCTACACCGACCTGCTGCGCTATCTGCAGTACCACGAGAAGGACGGCACCATCACCACGCCGCCGATCCCCGTCCTGTGGGCGCTCGAGCGTCAGCTGCGGAGGATCGACGAGGAGGGGATGGAGGACCGGTGGCGGCGCCATCTCGAGCTGCGGGCGCGCACCGAGCGGTGGGCGGCCGAGCACGGCTACGCCTACGCCTCGACGCCGGAGCACGGCTCGCCGACCGTCAGCTGCCTGCGACCGCCCGCCGGGGTCGACGCCCCGGCCCTGGTCGCCGGCCTCGCCGAGCGAGGGGTGACGGTCGGTGGCGGCTACGGGCGCTGGAAGCCGGAGACCTTCCGCATCGGCCACATGGGCGAGGTCACCGTCGACGACCTCGAGGCGCTGTTCGAGGACATCGCCGCCGTCGCCGCGGCGACCCCGACCGCCGCGACGAGCTGACCCGGCGATGCACCGCATTCTGCTCGCCGACCCGATCGAGGACAGCGGCCGCAAGATGTTCGAGGCGGCGGGCGCCGAGGTGCGCGTGCTCGCCGACGACGAGCGCGACCGGCTGCCCGAGATCCTCGCCGACTTCGACGCCCTGGTGGTCCGCAGCCGCACCAAGGTGACCGCTGACCTGTTGCGCGCGGGCGAGCGGCTGAAGGTCGTCGGCCGTGCCGGGATCGGGGTCGACAACGTCGACGTCCGCGCCGCCACCGAGCTCGGCATCCTGGTGGTCAACGCGCCGACCGCCAACATGGTCTCCGCCACCGAGCACACCTTCGCGCTGATGCTGGCGATGGCGCGCAACGTCGCCGCCGCCAACGCGTCGGTCAAGAACGAGGAGTGGCGGCGCAAGGACTTCCTCG
>JBPEXA010000597.1:0-4092 GCA_052032135.1 Thermoanaerobaculia bacterium
CAGCAGTCGGGTCAGCGGCGCCGCGGGGTCGCCCTCGATCTCGGTGCGGAGCTCCTCGACGAGGCCGGTCGCCGCCGGCAGCGCGACGCCGGCCGCCACCGCCTGCAGCGGGAAGGTGAGGATCAGCACGCGATCGCGATAGAGCCCGGCGGCGAACTGCTCGAGATCGCCGCTGGAGGCGATCGAGATCTCCGTCGACTCGCCGTCGGTGGTCAGCGTCACGGCCGAGATCTCGCCGGTCGCGGGCGCCGGGTCGTCGGCGGTCTGGGCGTGAAGGGCGCCGATCCCCACGGTGCCGATCGCCGCGGCGAGGGCGACCATCACGGACAGCGGGACGAGACGTGCGACTGATGCCATGAGACCTCCGGGGCAGTGCGACGGGCGATGCGTGCGCGTTGCGGTAGCGGCGAGTCTACCCGACCCCGTAGAGCGAGCGTCGGGGGTTGCATCCCGGCGCCGGTTGGCGGACGATGCGCATGCCGGCGACGACGCGTGCGCTCCCGGCGCCGGCCCCCCCGGCCCCCGTCGAGAGGTGAGACGGCGACGTCGGGGCCCCGCTACCCCACCGCCCAACAGCAACAGGAGCCCCAAGATGAGCCGCTCGATGGACGCATTCCTGCAACAGGTCGCCGCCCGCAATCCGGGGGAGAAGGAGTTTCTGCAGGCGGTCGACGAGGTCGTCGAGTCGGTGTGGGAGGTCGTCGAGCGCAACCCGCGCTACCGCAGCGGCAAGATCCTCGACCGCATCGTCGAGCCGGAGCGGGTGATCATGTTCCGGGTGCCGTGGGCCGACGACCAGGGCGAGATCCAGGTCAACCGGGGCTTTCGCATCGAGATGAACAGCGCCATCGGCCCCTACAAGGGCGGGCTTCGCTTCCATCCCAGCGTCAACCTCAGCATCCTCAAGTTCCTCGCCTTCGAGCAGGTGTTCAAGAACAGCCTCACCACCCTGCCGATGGGCGGCGGCAAGGGGGGGTCCGACTTCAATCCGCGCTCCAAGAGCGACGGCGAGGTGATGCGCTTCTGCCAGGCGTTCATGAGCGAGCTCTACCGCCACATCGGCCCCGACACCGACATTCCCGCCGGCGACATCGGCGTCGGCGGGCGGGAGCTCGGCTTCCTGTTCGGGATGTACAAGAAGCTCGCCAACGAGTTCACCGGCGTGCTGACCGGCAAGGGGATCAACTGGGGGGGATCGCGGATCCGCACCGAGGCGACCGGCTACGGGCTGGTCTACTTCACCAAGGAGATGCTGGCGACGCGCGACGAGAGCCTCGACGGCAAGTCGGTGCTGATCTCGGGGTCCGGCAACGTCGCGCAGTACGCGGCCGAAAAGCTGATCGAGCTCGGCGGCAAGGTGATCACGATGTCCGACTCCGACGGCACGATCGTCGACCGCGACGGCATCGACCGCGAGAAGTTCGAGTGGATCCTCGAGCTGAAGAACGAGCGGCGGGGCCGCATCCACGAATACGCCGACGAGTACTCGAACGCCGAGTATCTCGAGGGGCAGCCGCCGTGGTCGGTCGAGGCGGACATCGCCCTCCCATGCGCGACGCAGAACGAGCTCGACATCGAGGCCGCTGAAGCGCTGATCTCCAACGGCTGCCGTTGCGTCGGCGAGGGGGCGAACATGCCGACCACCCCGGAGGCGGTCGAGCGCTTCCTCGAGGCCGAGCTGCTGTTCGCTCCCGGCAAGGCGTCGAACGCCGGGGGGGTGGCGGTGTCGGGCCTCGAGATGAGCCAGAACTCGATGCGGATGTCGTGGTCGCGCGAGGAGGTCGACGGCCGCCTGCACCAGATCATGTGCGACATCCACGGCCAGTGCGCCGAGCACGGCCGCCGCGACGACGGCTTCGTCGACTACGTCAAGGGGGCCAACGTCGCCGGCTTCATCAAGGTCGCCGACTCGATGATCGATCAGGGCCTGGTCTGAGCCGCCGCCGTCCGCAGCCCTCGAGCGGCGGGGTCCTCCGATAGGATCACGTCCGCTTGGAAACCAATCAGTTTCACGACCTGATCCCCTACCGGGTCCGCGAGATCCTGCTGGTCTCGTCGCCCTACGACGCCTTCATTCTCGAAGAGGACGGGCGCCTCAGCGATCAGGTCTACAACGAGTTCCGGGCGCTCGAGCTCTCGGCGCCGCCGCGCATTCACCTCGCCGCCTCGAGCGGCGAGGCGCTGCGGCGCCTGCGGCGGAGCCGCTTCGACCTCATCCTGGTGATGAGCAGCATCGTCGGCGACAGCATCAACGCGTTCGCCCGCAGCGTCCGTGATCTCTACGCCGACAAGCCGATCGCCTACCTCGCCCTCGACGCCCGCGACCTCGACGATGCCGAGCGGGTGCTCGACCCGGAGCTGATCGACCAGGTGTTCCAGTGGACGGGGGACTCCGGCGTCCTTCTCGGCCTCATCAAGTCGGTCGAGGATCGCCTCAACGCGCCGTCCGACATCCAGGCTGGAGTGCGCGTCATCCTCGTGGTGGAGGATTCGCCGCGCTACTACTCGACCTTCCTCGGCGTCCTCTACGAAGAGCTGATGAAGCAGGCGAAATCGCTCTATCACGAGGGGCTGACCGAGCTGCAGCGGCGCATGTACGCGCGCTCGCGCCCCAAGATCCTGCTCGCCAACTCCTACGAGGCGGCGCTCGAGATCGCCGACCGCTACCGCGACCACCTGCTGGCGCTGATCGGCGACGTGCGGCTGCCGCGGGGCGGCGACATCGATCCCAAGGCGGGCGTGCGGCTCGCTCGACGGCTGCGCGACGAGCTCCCCGACCTGCCGGTGCTCCTCCACTCGGCGGAGGCGGAGAACGCCGCCGAAGCCGAGCGGATCGGCGCGCTGTTCGTCGACAAGACGTCGCGCGAGGTGGTGCCGACCGTCAAGGCGTTCCTCACCGGGCACCTCGGCTTCGGCGACTTCGTCTTCCGCATGCCCGACGGCTCCGAGATCGGCCGCGCGAGTGACGTCGCCGAGCTGCGCGACATGCTCGACGACATCCCCCTCGACTCGATCGAATACCACGCCTCCCACGATCACTTCTCGATCTGGCTGATGGCGCGCAGCGAGTTCACGCTCGCCGAGCGGCTGCGGCCGAAGAAGATCTCCGACTTCCCCGACATCGAGGCGCTGCGGCAGCATCTCGTCACGCATCTGCGGGAAGCGCGCCACCGCGGCGAGCGCGGCCTGGTGACCGAGTTCAAGCCGCGCCGGCTGGCGCGCGATCCGTTCTCCCGCATCGGCGAGGGGTCGCTGGGGGCGAAGGCGCGCGGGCTCGCCTTTCTCCACCGCGAGCTGTCGGCGGGAGACCTGCCGCCGGTCGGGCCGCTGCCGGTGCGGGTGCCGAAGAGCGTCGTCATCACCACCGAGGTGTTCGACGCCTTCGTCGACGACGAGCTGAGCAGCTGGGCGATCGCCTGCGAGGACGACGAGGAGATCGATCAGCGCTTCGTCGATCGCGCGATGCCCGACAGCATGCGCCAGCCGCTGGCGGCGATCGTCCGCTCCTTCGAGGGTCCGCTGGCGATCCGCTCGTCGAGCCTGCTCGAGGACTCCGCCCACCGGCCGTTCGCCGGCGTCTACGCGACGCTGATGATCCCCAACGCGCACACCGATCGCGGCACGCGGCAGCAGCAGCTCGCCGAGGCGATCCGTCGGGTGTGGGCGTCGACCTTCTACGCCGAGGCGTGCCGCTACCGCGAGGCGACCGGGGCGCCGACCGAGCGCGAGAAGATGGCGGTGATCGTCCAGGAGTTGATCGGCGCCCGCCACGGGTCGCGCTTCTACCCCACCGTCTCCGGAGTGGCGCTGACGCGGAACTTCTATCCGATCGGCCCGCAGCGGCCGGAGGACGGCGTCGTCCACTTCGCGCTGGGGCTCGGGCGGATGATCGTCGACGGCGGGCTGTCGATGCGCTTCAGCCCCGCCCACCCCGAGGTGCTGCCGCAGACGGCGACCGTCGCCTCGGCGCTCAAGTCGACCCAGCGGCAGTTCTTCGGCGTCGATCTCAGCGCCGACGGATCGGTCGATCCGATGGCGGCGGTGCGGCTCTTCGAGCTCAAGGAGGCCGAGGAGGACGGCACCCTCGCCCTG
>JBPEXA010000598.1:0-2194 GCA_052032135.1 Thermoanaerobaculia bacterium
GGCTGCGCCCGGCGCGGCGCTGCTCCTCCCCGCCCTGGTGCTCGCCGCCGGCGGCACCGCCAACGTCTACCGCCTGACCTCCGTACGGCTGGAGTCGAGCCTGGCGCGACCGTGGGTGCTCGCCGCTCGTGCCCGCGGCGTCCCGGAGAGGCGGATCCGCTGGTGGCACGCGCTGCGAGCGGCTCTCGGTCCCGCGTTGCAGCGCCTCGCCCTCGACATGCCGGCGCTGGTCAGTGGCTCGCTCGCCGTCGAGGTCGTCTTCACCCGGCCCGGGCTGGGACGGGCGATGCACCGCGCCTTCGTCGCCCGCGACTACCCGCTGCTCGCTGCCGGCGCCATGCTCGCCGGCCTCCTCGCCGTCGTCGGCGGCCGGCTCGCCGACCGCGCCGCTGCCGCCGTCGACCCTCGCTCCGGTGTCGGTCGCCGCTAGCGGTCCGAGCGCCGCCGTCGACCCCGGTCGACGGAAGGTCGCGGTCGCCGTCGGCGGCACGCTCCTCGCCGCCGTGCTCGCCGTCCAGCTCCCCGCCACCCGGCGACCGATTCTCGATCCGGCGGCGACCCGCCACCTGCCACCCGGCTCCAGCCGCATCGCGATCGCCCTCGACGACGGCCGCTGGCTGGTCGCCGAACGCCTGCTCGAATCCCCGGGCGGCGACGTCGAGATCGTCCGCCTCGGTGCGGCACGACGGCTCGCTCCCGCAGAGCTCGACCCCTCGCGGTCACCGGTCGAGCTCCACTTCCTCCTCGGCACCGACCGGTTGGGGCGGGATCTGGCGGCGCGATTGCCCGCGGCGCTCGCCCGCTCGCTGTCGACCGCGCTGCTCGCCGCGATCGCCGCGGTGGCGATCGGCACGGCCTACGGCGGAGCCGCCGCCTGGTCGGGCGGCCGTCCCGAGCGGATCCTCGTCCGCGGGATCGACCTGTGGACCGCGCTCCCCAAGCTGTTCCTCGTCCTCGCCGTCGCCGCCACCGTCCGTCCCGCGGGGCTCGCCCTCCCTCTGCTGCTGGCGGCGATCAGCTGGACGCCGGCGGCGCGCATCGTTCGTCACGAGACCCGACGCCTGCTCACCCAGACCTACGTCGAAGCCGCGGTGGCGATCGGTGCCGCGCCGGCCGCCGTCGCGCGCCGGCACCTGCTCCCCGAGCTCGCTCCACTGCTCGGATCGCTGGTGGCGCTGCTGGTCGGCGAGCTGGTGCTGCTCGAGGCGTCGCTGTCGTTCCTCGGTGCCGGTCACCCGCCGTCGGCGCCGAGCCTCGGCACTCTTCTCCAGGAGGCGGCGGAAGGGGCGACGACCCGCTGGTGGTCGATCGCCTTCCCCGGCCTGCTGGTGACCGCCGTCACCTTCGGCGCGCTCCGCATCGCCAACGCGGCGACGGCGCTTCGCGAGTCCGGCCTGCGCTAGGCTCCTCCGGTGAACACTCCCGCTCACGTGGTGGCGGGCCTGTGGCTGCTCGGGGACCGTCGCCGACCGGCCGACGCGTGGCCGATCGCGATCGGCGGCTTCCTGCCCGACGCGACGATGGTCGTCTTCTACCTCATCGAGAAGGGACGCGGCATCGCGGAGGCGACGATCTGGTCCGAGCGCTACTACGACCCCCGCTGGCAGACGTCGTTCGACCTGCTGAACTCGCTGCCGCTGATCGCCGCGGTGATGGCGGGTGCGTGGATCGCCGACAAGCGAGCGCTCTGGCTGCTCACCGCGGCGATGGGCCTCCACGCCGTGATCGACCTCCCCCTGCATCACGACGACGGCCACCGCCATCTCTGGCCGCTGACGAGCTGGCGCTTCGACAGCCCGATCTCGTACTGGGATCCCGCCCGCTACGGCGGTTGGGTGACGATGGCCGAGATCGTCCTGGTCGCCATCGCCACCGTGGTGCTGTGGCGTCGCTATCCGCAGCGGGGGGTGCGCCTCCTTCTCGGCTGCGTCGCAGGGGGGTACGTCGCCTACTTCGTCTACGTCGCCGCGGTCTGGCTCTGAGCGGGCACCGGTGCTGACCGCCGACTTCGACTTCGAGCTCCCCGACGAGCTGATCGCGCAGGAGGCCGCCGAGCGGGGTGCCAGCCGGCTGATGGTCGTCGAGCGCGGCGGCCGCCTCGACCACCGGCGGATCGCCGATCTCCCCGCGCTGCTCGCCGCCGGCGACCTCCTGGTCGTCAACAACACCCGCGTGATCCCCGCTCGCCTTCACG
>JBPEXA010000599.1:0-2371 GCA_052032135.1 Thermoanaerobaculia bacterium
GCGCCAGGGTTCGAATCCCTGGTCTGCATGGCGGTTGTGGTCGTTCCCTCTCCAGCTTCGATGAAAGCTGAACTTGGCGGAGAGGGAGGGATTCGAACCCTCGGTCCAGGTTGCCCCGGACAACTGCTTAGCAGGCAGCCCCGTTCGGCCACTCCGGCACCTCTCCGTGGGGGTCCAGCGGGGCGTCATTGTAGGAGCGGGGGGTGGTGGAGTCAAAGAGGCTGAGCGGGGCGATGGCTCGCGGCGACCCCCCTTTGCTACGCTCCGCTCGCGTCGATCGACCGCGCCGAGCAGACCGTCCCGAGACCGGAGGAAGCCGCATGCCTGAGGACCCCCAGGGCCTCGAGACACAGGAGGGGGCAGCGTCCGTCGCCGAGCCCTCCGGTGATCTCGACCAGCTGGCCATCAACACCATCCGCTTCCTCGCCGTCGACATGGTCGAGCGCGCCAACTCCGGCCATCCGGGGGCGCCGATGGGGCAGGCGCCGCTCGCCTACCTGCTGTGGACGCGCTACCTGCGCCACAACCCGGGCGACCCGAGCTGGCCCGATCGCGACCGCTTCGTCCTCTCCTGCGGCCACGCCTCGGCGCTCCTCTACTCGCTGCTCCACCTCGCCGGCTACGACCTGCCGCTCGACGAGCTGCGCGACTTCCGACAGTGGGGGTCGAAGACCCCCGGCCACCCGGAGTTCCACCACACGCCGGGGGTGGAGACGACCACCGGTCCGCTCGGCCAGGGGCTCGGCAACGCGGTCGGCATGGCGATCGCCCGCCGCCAGCTGGCGGCGGAGTTCGACCGCGACGGCTTCGAGCTCTTCCGTCATCGCGTCTTCGTGCTGGCGAGCGACGGCGACATGATGGAGGGGGTCGCCTCGGAGGCGAGCTCGCTCGCCGGCCACCTGCGGCTCGGCGAGCTCAAGGTGTTCTACGACGCCAACCAGATCTCGATCGACGGCCCGACCGACCTCGCCTTCACCGAGGACGTCGCCCGCCGCTACGAAGCGTACGGGTGGAACGTGCTGCGGGTCGCCGACGTCAACGACCTCACCGTCACCGGCGCCGCCATCGAGGCGGCGATCGCCGAGACCGAGCGACCGACGCTGGTGGTGGTGCAGACCCACATCGGCTACGGCAGCCCCCACAAGCAGGACTCGGCCGCCGCCCACGGCGCGCCGCTCGGCGAGTCGGAGGTGGCGCTGACCAAGGCCAACCTCGGCTGGCCGCTGGAGCCGACCTTCCACGTCCCCGACGGCGTGCGGGTGCCGTTCGCCGACCAGGGGGCGCGCGGCGCCGAGGCGCACGCGCTCTGGCTCGAGCGGCTCGACGCCTACCGCGAGGCCCACCCCGAGGCGGCGGCGGAGCTCGACCGGCGGCTCGCCGGCCGGCTCCCCGACGGCTGGCGCGACGACCTGCCGGCGTTCGCCGCCGACGACGGCCCGCTGGCGACGAGGAAGGCGTCCGGCGCGGTGCTGAACGCGATCTCCGGTCGGGTGCGCGAGCTCACCGGCGGCTCCGCCGACCTCACCGGCTCCAACAACACCTTCCTCGCCGACGAGGAGGTGTTCTCCGCCGAGGAGAGCGGCCGCAACTTCTACTTCGGGGTCCGCGAGCACGGCATGGGGGCGGCGTTGAACGGCATGGCGCTGTCGGGGCTGCTGCGCCCCTACGGCGGCACCTTCCTCATCTTCTCCGACTACATGCGGCCGTCGGTGCGGTTGGCGGCGCTGATGGGGCTGCCGGTGATCTACGTCTTCACCCACGACTCGATCTTCCTCGGCGAGGACGGGCCGACCCACCAGCCGGTCAGCCAGCTGCCGGCGCTGCGGGCGATCCCCAACCTCACCGTCATCCGCCCCGCCGACGCCAACGAGACCGCCGGCGCGTGGGCGGCGGCGCTCGAGAACCGCGACGGGCCGACGGCGCTGGCGCTCACCCGCCAGAAGCTGCCGATCCTCGACGCCACCCGCGAGGCGGGGCCGGAGGCGGTGGCGCGCGGCGGCTACGTGCTGCGCGACGGCGGCGACGTGATCCTGATCGCCACCGGCTCCGAGGTGTCGCTGGCGCTCGAGGCCGCCGATCGGCTCGCCGCGGAGGGCACCGAGGCGCGCGTCGTTTCGCTCCCCTCATGGGAGCTCTTCGAACAGCAGGATCAGGCCTACCGCGACCAGGTGCTGCCCCCCGACCAGCCGCTACGGCTGGCGATCGAGGCGGCGTCGCCGCTCGGCTGGGAGCGGTGGGTCGGCGATCGCGGCGCCGTGCACGGCGTCGACGGCTACGGCGCCTCGGCCCCCTACCAGGACCTCGCGCGCGAGTACGGCTTCACCGCCGAACGGGTGGTCGAGCGGGTGCGCGAGCTGCTCGGCTGACCGGC
>JBPEXA010000006.1:0-3845 GCA_052032135.1 Thermoanaerobaculia bacterium
AGGAGCTCGTGTCGCCGCTGCAGCGCCGGCGAGGGGAGCCACAGAGCTCGGCGCTGATGCCGGTCGCCGGCATCCGCCCCCGGCGGCGTGCCGTCCGCGGGATGCCAGCCGAACGGCCGCATCCGCCGCCGATGATCGGGCAGTGTCAGCACGCCGACCCGGCATTCGATCTGGTCGACGAAATAGCGTCCGACCTGGTCGTGACGGTTGCCGATCCCCGCCGGCCGGACACGGTTGGAGGCGAGCAGCAGGCGGGCGTTCTCGAGCGCTCCCGCCGCCAGCACCACGTCGCCGGCGAGGATCGACAGCGGCCGACCGTCGGCGGTGCGCGCCTCGACGCCGACGACGGCGGCGCCGTCGAGCGTCAGCTCGACCGCGGTCGCCCGTGTGACCACCGTCGCCCGGGTCAGATCGAGGGTGGCGGCGAGCTGCGCGACGAAGTCCTCGGTCGGCGGCCGGTGCTCCCACACCGGCACGAAGGCGCCGCCCCAGGTCGGCGCCTCGACCGGCGTTGCCGGCGACCGTGCGATCCCCAGCAGCGTCTCCGCTCTCTCCGTCCACGACTCGAGGGTCGCAGCGTCGACCGGCCACTCCGGCGCCGCCGCCCATGGGCGAGCGGAGCGCTCGAAGGGGTCGGTCCGCCGGCAGTGCCGGCGCCAGAGGGTGGCGGTGCCGCCGAGCCGCCGCGCACGGGTGCGGGCGAGGTAGTCGTTGCGGGTCCCCTGGCGCCCGAAGGCGCGCCCGAAGGCGCGGCCGTGCTGCAGCGAGGGGTCGGCCGGCTCGTCGGCGCCGCCGCTCTCGAGCAGCAGCACCTCGCGGTCACCGCCGATCGCCGCCGCCACCGCCAGCCCGGCGGCGCCGGCGCCGACGATGCAGACGTCGGTCGAGATCGTCCCGGCGTCGGCGAGCGCCCGCGCATCCGTGGTCGGCGCGATCACCCGGCGACGGTAGCAGCACCGGGACCTCTCGGCGGCCGATGTGACCGGAGCGCGACCCTCCCGGTCCAAGTGATCGAGCGCATTGGTGGGCTGAAAGGCAGTCTGACATCATCGCGCTGGAGAGAGGTTTCCCATGGTGTCGCTTGGAAGGAGGTCTCCGCGGGCGGCCGTGGTGGTGGCGATCCTGATGGCGCCGCTGGCCGCCGGCGGACAGACGTACGAGATGGAGGATCCGGTCGGGATCCGCGACGGCTGGCACGTCGTGCGCCCCGGCGAGACCCTCTATGACATCGCCGAGATGTACCTCGGCACGTCCGACGCGTGGAAGCTGCTGTTCGAGTTCAACCCCTTCCTCGAGGATCCCGATCGCATCGAGCCCGGGCAGCGGATCCGCGTCCGGGTGCTGAGCGACGTGGCGCCCGATGCCGCCCGCATCGACCAGGTGAGCGAGCGGGTCGAGGAGCAGTTGCGCCCCTACGAGTGGCAGCCGGCGACGATCAAGAACTTCCTCAACCGCCGGGACGGCGTGCGCACCTTCGAAGGGTCGTCGGCGGTGCTCGAGTTCTCGGACGAGAGCCGGCTGCTGGTCAACGAGGACACCCTCGTCTTTCTCGGGAGGCGCGGAGCGGTCGAGCAGCGGGTGCGGCGCGACGAGATCGAGATCGTCGTCGGGCAGGCCGACCTCGAGGGGAGCGAAGGGGGCGACAGCTACGAGCTGGTGCTCGGTGACAGCGTCTTGAAGCCCGCTCCCGGGCCCGCCGGCCGCAGCCAGGCCCGCGCCCGGCGACCGGAGGCGGGTGGCGCCCAGCTGATGGTCTACGAAGGGGAGAGCGTCGTCGAGTCGGGGGGCTCGACGCTCGAGATCCCGCGCGGCATGGGCACCAAGATGGCCGACGGTCAGCCGCCGGAGCCGCCGGAAGAGCTGCTCCCCGCCACCCGACCGATCGGGCCCGCCGACGGCAGCGTCTGGCCGATGTCGCACCCGACCTTCTTCTGGGAGCCGGTCGACGGCGCCAGCGGCTACGTCGTCGACCTCTGCCACGACGCCGGGTGTGAGCAGCTCGCCCAGCGGTTCGACGGCCTCCACGGCACCGAGTTCGAGCCGCAGTCGCTGCCGGCGGGCGCCTACCACTGGCGGGTGACGGCGGTCGCCCCCTCGGGACTCGACGGCTACCCGAGCGAGACGCTGCGCTTCGAGGTCGACGGACTGGTCGATCACGACCCGCCGATCATCGACGCCGCGATCGTCGGCGGCCAGGTGGAGATCGACGGCACCCTCCATCTCGGTGGCGACGGCCGCATCGACATCGAGGTCGGTGACGGCGAGGGGACCGGCATCGAGCTGGCGTGGGCGACCCTCGACGGCCGCGACTACGCCCTCGACGAGGTGACCGGACCGTGGGACTCCGGCCGCCACCGGCTGGAGATCGTCGCCGAGGACCGCGCCGGCAACCGCGCGTCGAGCGGGCCGATCACCTTCGTCTACGATCCGCGGCCGCCGGTCATCCGCTGGCGCGCCGAGGAGGGCGACGTCTACCGCAGCGCCACCGGCGAGCGCGAGCGGTTCACCGACGGTCCGTCGGCGCGCAAGCGCTCGTGGCGGCTCAAGCCGATCGTCTGGCACGACGGCGACGGCCAGTGGCGACCGCTCGAGATCGGCGAGGCGATCGAGATCACCGGCAGCGAGCCGGCGATCACGCTGCGCACCGCGAAGCGCAAGCTCCGCCTCTACGGCGATCCCTACCATTTCCACCGCCTCCGGCGCCGTGGGGGCGCGGTGATCGAGGCGAGCGACGCCCAGTCGCGAATCGAAGCGATGACGGTGCGGCTGGAGGCCGATCCCGAGGCACCGGACCGTCGTCGCTGGCTGGTGGTCGAGACCGAGGATCGGGTCGGCAACCGCAGCCGCAACGTCTTCGAGCTGTGGCGCGGCCACTGGGTGGAGGCCTACTGAGATGGCGCGCAAGGGACCGTCGCTGCTCTTCTGGATGTCGCTGGCGCTCGCCGCGGCGGCGCTCTTCCCGGTGGTGATCGGCGTCTTCCAGCTGCGCAGCCATCGCGACGCGCTGCTCGATCAGGTGCAGCGGATGCAGATCCTGGCGGCGTCGACCGCCGCCGCCGGCGTCGGCGCCCGCATCGACGCGCTGCGCGCCTCCGCCGACAGCGTCGCCGACAGCCCGGTGCTCGTCGACCCGGCGTCGACCCTGGCGCAGGAGCTGCTGATCCGGCTGCTGCAGGCGGACCGACACCTGCTGGCGGCGGTGGTGCGCGACACCGCGAGCGGCGACGAGCTGCTCAAGGCGCAGCGCCGTGAGCACCGCGAGGCGGTCGCCGAGGCGGTGGCGGCGCCGTCCGAGGAGCTGATCGAGATCGTCCCCGGGGGCGACGACCGCTGGCTGCGGGTGCGCCGGCCGCTCGACGACGAGGCGTTCGAGGTGGTGCTGATCGCCGACCTCGAGGAGGTGGCGGCAAGGGTCGCAGAGGCGGACGACGTCGGGGAGGCGCAGGCGGTGCTGCTCGACGGCAGCGGCCGTCTGCTCCACGGCGACCTGCGCACCATCGCCGAGCTGCCGCAGGAGCTCGTCGACCACGCTCGATCGGAGCGCGTGGTCGGCGGCGCCGGCCGCTACGAGGGGGCGGAGGGCGAGGAGGTGATCGCCGCCCACTACCCGGTGCCCGGCACCTCGTGGGTGGTGCTCGCCCGCCAGCCGCGCGAGGCGGCGGACGCCGCGCGGCGGCGGATGCAGCGGGCGACGGCGTTCGCCACCATCGGCGCGCTGGCGGTCGCTTTGACCCTGTCGCTGGTCGGCTACCGCCTGCTGATCCGCCCGATGCGGCGGCTCGCCCGTGCCCAGGCCGAGCTCGCCGGCGTCGACGTCGGGCTGACCCATTCTTCCCCCCTCCCCC
>JBPEXA010000060.1:0-1513 GCA_052032135.1 Thermoanaerobaculia bacterium
GACACCGTGCGCGAGGTGGCGTGGGAGGTCGTCCCCGACATGGCCGAGATCGCGATCAAGCAGCGGATCCGCGAGCTCGAGGCCGAGGCCGAGTAGGCGAGGCACGCCGGAGGATCGCCGCGGGCGCCGCAGGGCGCGGCGCGCGGTTGCCGTGATGGACAAGACCTTCGACCCCGCCGGCTACGAGCAGCGCTGGCAGCAGTGGTGGTCCGAGCGGGGCTTCTTCGAAGTCGACGCCGGCTCCGATCGACCGCCGTTCTGCATCATGATCCCGCCGCCCAACGTCACCGGACGGCTGCACATGGGGCATGCGCTGCAGTCGACGATCCAGGATCTGCTGACCCGGTGGCGGCGGATGCAGGGGTACAACGCGCTCTGGCTCCCCGGCACCGATCATGCCGGCATCGCCACCCAGCTGATGGTGGAGCGTCAGCTGGAGAGCGAGGGGAGCTCGCGCGAAGCGCTGGGGAGGGACGGTTTCCTCGAGCGGACCTGGGCGTGGAAGGAGCGATACCAGGGCAACATCCGCCGCCAGCTCGACGTCCTCGGCGCCAGCTGCGACTGGACCCGCGAGCGGTTCACCCTCGACGACGGCCTGTCGGAGGCGGTGGTCGAGGCGTTCGTCCGCCTCTACGACGAGGGTCTCATCCATCGCGGCGAGTACATGGTCAACTGGTCGCCCGGCCTCGATACCGCGATCTCCGATCTCGAGGTCGAGATGAAGGAGGTGCGCGGCCGGCTCTACCGCATCGCCTACCCGATCGCCGGCACCGACGAGCGAATCGTAGTGGCCACCACGCGCCCGGAGACGATGCTGGGCGACACCGCGATCGCTCGTCATCCGGACGACGAGCGCTACGCGCATCTCGCCGAGGCGCACGCCGTCCTGCCGCTGATCGGTCGTGAGCTGCCGTTCGTCGCCGACGCCGTCGTCGATCGCGAGTTCGGCACCGGCCTCGTGAAGGTGACGCCGGCCCACGATCCGACCGACTTCGAGATCGGCAAGCGACACGGGCTGCCGTCGGTGCAGGTGATCGATCGCCTCGGCCGGATGACGCCCGAGGCGGGGAGCGAGTGGGAGGGTCTCGATCGCGACGAGGCGCGGGCCCGCATCGTCGAGCAGCTGGAGCGCGACGGGCTGTTGGTGGGGGTCGAGGACCACGTGCACAACGTCGGCCACTGCCAGCGCAGCGGAGTGCCGATCGAGCCGCTGGTGTCGACTCAGTGGTTCTGCGAGGTCGAGGGGATGGCGCGGCGCGCGCTCGAGGGGGTCGACGGTGAGGCTGTCCGCTTCGTCCCCGAGTCGTGGGAGAAGACCTGGCAGCACTGGCTCGAGAACATCAGGCCGTGGTGCATCTCCCGTCAGTTGTGGTGGGGGCACCGGATTCCGGCCTGGTACACCGAGGACGGCGACTGCTTCGTCGCCCGCGATCGCGAGGCAGCGGCGGCGCTCGCCGGCACCGACCGGCTCGAGCGCGATCCCGACGTGCTCGACACCTGGTTCTCGTCGGCG
>JBPEXA010000600.1:0-4393 GCA_052032135.1 Thermoanaerobaculia bacterium
TCTACGGCATCAGCTTGCGCCGCCGCTCGCGTCGGTCGGCGGACGAGGACGGACCGCATGGATCGTGATCGCCGCCGCCGGGTGCTCGGTCTCGCCATCGGCCTGACCGTGATCGCCGGCGCCTTCGGCTACCTCGCCTTCAGCAACGTCGGCGAGAACCTCGTCTACTACTGGAGCCCTTCGGAGCTGCGGGCGGAAGGGGAGGGGGCCGTCGGGTCGATGGTGCGGCTGGGCGGCCTCGTCGAGGCGGGGACCATCCGCCGCGACGCCGACGGCCTGACCCTCGACTTCGCGGTCACCGACGGACGGGTCTCGGTGCCGGTGACGGCGAAGACCGTGCCGCCGGCGATGTTCCGCGAGGGGATCGGCGTGGTGGTCGAGGGGACGATGGGCGTCGACGGCACCTTCGAGACCCAGCGCCTGATGGTCCGGCATGACAACGAGTACCGGGCTCCCGACAGCGACGAGGCGCCCGACATGGAGCAGCTCGTGGAGAGTCTGCAGATCGGCGGCGACGCTCCGTGACGCCCGCCCTCGGGCAGGCGCTGGTACTGCTCGGTCTCCTGGTCTGCGCCCTCGGCGTGCCGGTCGGCTACTGGGCCGGCTCCAGCCGCTCGGCGGTCGGGCTCGCCTGGACCCGCCGGTTGACGCTGGTGTTCGCCGCCTCGATGACGGCGGCGACGGCGCTGATGGTGTGGGCGCTCCTGCGCCACGACTTCTCCGTCTCCTACGTCGCGCAGGTCGGGTCGCTGGCGACGCCGACCCACATCACGATCGTCTCGCTCTGGTCGTCGCTCGAGGGGTCGATCCTCTTCTGGGGCTTCGTGCTCGGCGGTTTCGCGGCCGCGGTGGCGGTGCTCCAGAAGCGGGGCCACGACGACTACCTCGCCTACACGTTGGCGACCATCCTCGCGGTCGGCGTCTTCTTCTGCTTCCTGATCGCCGGTCCGGCGAATCCGTTCCGGCCGACGCCGCCGCCGATCCCGACCGACGGCCCCGGACCCAACCCGCTGCTGCAGAACCACGTGCTGATGATCGTCCATCCGCCGATGCTCTACCTCGGCTACGTCGGCATGACCGTGCCGTTCGCGATGGCGGTGGCGGCGCTGTTGCGAGGCCAGCTCGGAGCGACCTGGCTGCGCCCGTTGCGGGCGTGGCTGCTGATCCCCACCGGCTTCCTCACCCTCGGCATCATGCTCGGCGGCTGGTGGTCGTACGAGGTGCTGGGATGGGGCGGATACTGGGCGTGGGACCCGGTCGAGAACGCTTCGTTCCTGCCGTGGTTGACGGCGATCGCCGCCGTGCACTCGGCGCTCGTCCTCGAGCGGCGGGGGACGTTGAAGGCGTGGACGGTGATCCTCGTCCTCGTCTCCTTCCTGCTGACCATCCTCGGTACCTTCCTCACCCGCTCCGGGGTGGTCAACTCGGTGCACTCCTTCACCCAGAGCCCGATCGGCCCCCTCTTCCTCGGCTTCCTCGGCGTGCTGCTGGTGGCGGTGGTGGTGCTGCTGGCGTGGCGCATCGACCGGCTGGCGGCGGCACCGGGGGCGGCGCCGATCGCCAGCCGTGAGACCGGCTTCCTGCTGAACAACCTGATCATGGTCGCCTTCATGTTCACGGTGCTGGTGGGGACGTTGTTCCCGATCGTCGCCGAGGCGGTGAAGGGGGTGAAGGTGAGTGTCGGCGAGCCCTACTTCAATCGCATGGGGGTGCCGCTCTGCTTCGCCTTCCTGGCGCTGATGGGGATCGGCCCGGCGCTGCCGTGGGGGTCGGGCGGCCGCCAGCGCCTGTGGCGGACGCTCGCCGTGCCGCTGCCGGCGGCGGTCGCCGCCGCGGCGATCGCCTGGCTGCTCGGCAGCCGCAACGGCTATGTGCTGTGGGCGGCGGCCCTCGGCGGCTATGCGCTGTGGGTGTCGTTCGATCGCGGCAGCCGCCCGATCCGGGCGCGGAGCCGGAGCGGGCGAGCGACCGCCAGTGGCCTGCGCGGCACGCTGCGGGTGATCGGCGGCCACGTCGTCCACGTCGGCGTCGTCGTCACCTTCGTGGCGATCGCGGTGTCGGCCAACTACCAGCAGAGCGCCGAAGGGACGCTGCGGCCCGGCGACACGTTGCAGGTCGACGACTACCAGCTCACCTTCGGCAACGTGACGCTCGACCGCCAGCCGCATCGCACGGCGCAACAGGCGACGATCGCGGTGCGCCGCGAGGGGAGCGAGCTCGGAGTGCTGACCCCGTCCCTCAACTTCTACGACACCATGCGCGAGCCGCTCGGCACGCCGGCGGTGCGCAGCACCCCGCTGCGCGACCTCTATCTGACGGTGATGAACGTCGGCGCCGACGGCAGCATCGGCTTGCGGGCGATCGTCACTCCGGCGGTGAGCTGGATCTGGATCGGTGTGCTGGTGATGGGCGTCGGCACCGCGCTCTGCCTGCTCGACGCACGGTCGCCGGCGACCGCACGCGCCCCGCGGGCTTCGGAGGCGGCGACCTCATGAACCGGGCGGCGCTGATCGTCGGCGGGCTGCTGAGCGTGCCGCTGATCGTCCTGCTCGCGCTCGGGCTCGGATCGGACCCACGCTCCATCGAGTCGCCGCTGATCGACGCTCCGGCGCCCGACTTCGCGCTCGCTGCGCTCGACGGCGGCACGGTGGCGTTGGAAGACCTCCGCGGCAGGCCGGTGGTGCTCAACTTCTGGGCGACCTGGTGCCAGCCGTGCATCGTCGAGCACCCCGTGTTGATCCGCGCGGCGCGCCAGTGGCAGGGGCGTGCGCACTTCATCGGCGTCGTCTACCACGACGAGCGCGACGCGATCGAGCGCTTCATCGAGAGCCGCGGGTCGTGGGGGCGGACGCTGCTCGACCCCGACTCCGAGGTGGCGATCCGCTACGGCGTCTACGGCGCGCCGGAGACGTTCATCATCGACCCCTCCGGAGTGGTGCGCCGCAAGGTGACCGGGGCGATGTCGATGGCGCAGCTCGAGTCGATGCTGGCGGAGGTGTCGTGACGGCCCGGCTGTCGACGGCGCTCCTGCTCTTCGTGGTGGCGGCGCCGGCGCTGGCGGCCGCCGCGTCGGCCGACCCCGACGCCGAGGCGGCGCGGGCGATGGTCGGCCCGCCGGCCGGTCCCGCGCTCGGCGGCGAGCGCCTCGCCGCCCGCACCGAAGAGGTCGCGGCGCTGATGCGCTGCCCGGTCTGCCAGGGATTGTCGGTCGCCGACTCGCCGACGCCCCAGGCGCTCGCCCTCAAGGGCAAGGTCGAGCGACTGCTGGCGGCCGGCTACAGCGAGGAGCAGGTGCTGACCTACTTCGAGGCGTCGTACGGCGAGTTCATCCGCCTGTCGCCCAAGCCCGAGGGGTTCAATCTGGTGGTCTGGTGGCTGCCGGTGGTGATGGTCGTCGTCGGAGGATGGCTCGTCGCCCGCCGGGTCCGCGCCGCGCCGCAGCGGGCGGCCGAGGACGACCTGGCGGAGTTCCGCGAGCGGGTGCGGGCGGAGGTCGACGGGTGAACTCCTGGTCGCTGGTCGTCCCGGTGCTGCTCGCCGGCCTGGTCGCCGGCGGCGCCCTCATCCTGGTGTGGCGGCGACGCTCCGCGCACGGCGCCTCCGACGCCGACCGGGAGCTGCTGCGGCGCGATCTCGAGCAGCGCCAGGAGGCGCTCTATCGCCAGCTTCGCGACGCCGCCCCCGACGATCGGGAAGAGCTGGAGATCGCCGCCGCCCGCAACCTGAAGGCGCTCGAGGAGCTCGGCGGCACGGGCGGTCGCGATCGGGCTCCTGCGGCACCGGTGGCGCCCGACGCCGGCGCGGCGGCCACCCCCTCGTCCGCGTCGTCGGTATGGACCTTTCTCGGCGGCTTCGCCTGTGCGGTGCTGATCGGCGTGCTGGTGATGTGGGCGGGGCGGGATGCCACGCCACGGCCACCGGAGGGCGGGGGGGCGCCGATGGCTGGCGCGCCGATGGCGGACGCCGGGCGTCATCCCGAGGATCCACCCCTCGATCCCGCGCGCGCCGAGGCGATCGAGCGGCTCGGCCGGCGGGTCGACGACGATCCGACCGACTGGATGGCGCGCAAGCAGTACGCCGTGGCGCTGCTGTCGGCGGGCCAGTTCTTCCAGGCCTTCGAGCAGGCGGAGGTGCTGCTCGCCTCCGACGCCTCCGACCCCGACGGCCTCTACGTCGCCGGCATGGTGCGGATGCGGATGGGGCAGGAGGAGGAGGCGGCCGGCATGCTGTCCCGGGTGATCGACGCCTACCCGCAGCACGTGCCGGCGCTGACCGCCCTCGGGGTGCTGGCGATCCGCGGCGGCGGCCTCGAGGCGGCCGAAGGGTACTGGGAGCGCGCGATCGCCGCTTCGGGAGGCCGCAACGCGGAGGTCGAGCGGCTGATCGCCGCCGC